>CAYPQR010000645.1:0-2016 GCA_964412865.1 uncultured Intrasporangiaceae bacterium | reverse complement strand
GTCTCGATACGCCCTCGACTTCGTCTCGTGCTACTCGACCAGCGAGATGGTGCGCGGCCGCTTGTCGTGGCACGATCGAACCGTGGCAGACGACAATCACCCCGCTCCCACCGCGGCGCTCGACATCACCGCGGCGCGACCATGGCCCGCGCTGCTCGACCTGCCGTGGCGCACCCCACTCGAGGAGTGGCCGGAGGATCTGCTGGCCGCCCTCCCCCGCGGAATCTCCCGGCATGTCGTGCGATTCCTTCGCATCGAGGGTCGAGTGATCGCGATCAAGGAGATCAAGGCCGACATCGCGCGCCGCGAATACCACATGCTGCGAATGCTGCGCCGCCTCGCCATCCCCGCGGTCGAGCCGGTCGGCGTCGTCGCGGGGCGCATCGGCAAGGACGGAAGCCCGCTCGACGCCTGCCTGCTCACGCGCCATCTGCAATATTCACTCCCCTACCGAGCGATGCTCAGCCAGACGCTCCGCCCCGACACCGCCGACCGGCTCATCGACGCCCTCGCAGTGCTGCTGGTGCGGCTGCACCTGACCGGGTTCTGGTGGGGCGACGTGTCACTGTCCAACACGCTGTTCAAACGCAGCGCAGGCGAATTCGCGGCCTACCTCGTCGACGCGGAGACCGGCGAGCTGCACGAGAGCCTCAGCGATGGCCAACGCGATCACGACCTGGAGATCGCCCGCGTCAATATCGCCGGTGAACTGCTCGACCTGCAGGCAGGCGGATTCGTCGACGAGGATCTGGAGCCGATCGGCGTCTCAGAGCGCATCCTGAGCCGGTATGCCGTGCTGTGGGATGCGCTCACGGCGGTCGAGCGCTTCTCCGACGATCAGCGATGGAAGGTCGAGGAGCGCATCAACACCCTCAACGACCTCGGCTTCGATGTGGGCGAACTCGACATCACGACGGACATCGATGGCACCACGATCCAGATCCAGCCGAAGGTCGTCGACGCCGGGCATCATTCGCGTCGCCTGCTGCGTCTCACCGGGCTCGACGTCGAGGACAACCAGGCACGGCGGCTGCTCAACGACCTCGACTCGTTCCGCGCCGCGCAGGGCCGTCAGAACGATGACGAAGAGATCGTGGCCCACGACTGGCTGACGCAGATCTATGAGCCGGTCACGCGGTCAGTGCCACGCGACCTTCGTGGCCGCCTCGAACCCGCCGAGATCTTCCACGAAATCCTCGAACACCGCTGGTATATGTCGGAATCGGCGGGTCACGACGTGACGATCGAGTCCGCTGCCGCCGACTACGTCGCCACCGTGCTGCCGGGCAAGCCCGACGAGAGCGCCGTCGTCGGGGTCGACACCCAGTCGATCCCCGTGCGGGCCGACCGCGCCCGCTGACGTCCGGTTGGGCATCGTCAGCGCGAATTCACACCGGTGACAACCACGTCCAGCCGGGAATGTTGCGCAAGACACCGAAGACGACCATCACCCCGAGAACGGCCATGGTGCTCCGCGGCCCGAGCCTGGGTCGTTGCCCGCGTCCACGCGCCGCCTGCACGACCCAGCGCACCCACAGGACGGCTGCGATCAGCAGCACGGGCGGCAGCAGCGGGTTGCGGGCGAACGCATCGGCGACCTGGCCGTGGGTGAGGTCGGCGACGCATCGCAGTCCTCCGCAAAAGGGGCAGTAGAGCCCCGTCAGCCACAGCAGCGGACACCCGGGATAGTGACCGGGCTGCCCGGGATCGACGGTGTGCAGCACCGCACCGGCCGCGGCGACACCCGCCAGCAGCAGCACGGGCTCGCGCAGCCGCACGACCATGGCGGGTGGTCGCTGCGACTGCGCCTCGCGGGGCGGGCCATGGCGCTGCATCATGCTCATCGGGTACCTTCCTGCCAACACCATAGGCGGTGTGGAACCGTTCGCCAGGGGGCACCGTCACAGCGAACGACACCGCCACGTGGTGCCGCACACCGTCCGCACATCTGAGACTTCCCGAGGTAGACATGTCGCACAATGACCCATACGACCCGAACGCGGGCCAGGAGCGGCC
>CAYPQR010000644.1:0-2018 GCA_964412865.1 uncultured Intrasporangiaceae bacterium | reverse complement strand
GTTGGTGTTGCTTCCGGCCGCGCTGGTGCTTCTCGGGGACGCCGCGTGGTGGCCGGGCCGCCGGCGAGTCGTCGAGCCGCTCCCGCCGGTCGAGCCCGAGGCGGTGGTGCTTGCCTCGTCGACACGGCTGCCCGGGACCGGCGGCGGTGCGGCAAAATGAGGGTATGTCCGATGATGTCGCACCACAGCGTCGCTCCGTGGTGGGAGCCGCGCTTGTCGACGACATGATGACGCCGCGCCAGCTGCTGGCGGCCCGGCGCCTCGCTCCGCAGGAGCATGCGGGCGGCTGGGAGCTTCCGGGCGGCAAGGTGGAGCCGGGGGAGGGGGACCGCGCCGCCTTGCATCGGGAACTGATGGAGGAGCTCGGGGTCGAGATCAGGGTCGGCGACCAGGTGCCCGGGCCGCTCGAGGGAGCGTGGCCGCTCGGCGACGCATACGTCATGAAGGTGTGGATCTGCCGTGTTGCGGGCAGCCACGCGCCGCGGCCGAGAGAGGACCATGACCAGCTGCGGTGGCTGGCCAAGGCCGAACTCTTCGACGTGCCGTGGCTGCCCGACGACCGGCCGGTGGTGGAGGCAGTCAGCCGGCGGATGGTCTGACGGCTACCGCCTCGTCTTCTGACGGCGGGTCGCGACCAGTGCGCCGCCGATGATGATGACCACCGTCACGAGCGCGACATACGGCCACGGGTTGGTGCCCTCGTCCTGGGGCGCATGGGCCTCTTGCCCCTCGACGGCGGGTGTCGACGCAGTGGCCGTGGCGACACCCAGGCCCGGGGACTTGCTGGTGAACGAGAAGTTGCCGGTGACGGGGTGACCGTCTGCCGAGGTGACGCGCCACTTCACGGCATACTTGCCGGCCGGTGAGCCCGGGCGGATCTGCTGGATCACCTTGTTGTTCACCAGCTTTGCCTTGCCGACCGCGACGTTGCCGGATGGCCCTTCGATCTCGATGACCGTCCCGGTCGCCTGCGCCGGCTCGTTGAACGTCAGCACGACCTTGCCGGGGGTGTTCTCGACGGTCGAACCGTTCGACGGTGACGTCGACTCGAGCACGTTGTGGGCCGACGCGGCGGGTATCGCACCCAGCGTGAGTCCGGCGGTCAATAGCACCGCCAGCAGCGCCAGCAGCCGGGCCCTCATCGTGTCGTCCTCGGCGTGCGGCGACGCAGGCCCACGGCCCCGGCGCCCAGCCCGACGACTCCGACGGCCAGCCCGGCACCGCCGAGCCATCGTGCTGTGGTGTCGGATTCGTCTGCCGGCTCCGGGTCCTGTGCGGCGGTCACATCGAAGGCCGGGGCGGGATGCGGCGGCTCCTTGTCGCCCGTCTGCTTCTGGTCCCAGCGCACCACATCTCCATTGGAATACTTCTGTGTGGCCGGGATCAACACCTGGCTGCCACTCGTGGGAAGCGGCCCGACGGAGATCGAGAACAGCTGGAACTGCTCGGGCCGGATGCCGTGGCCTGCGCGGGCGGTCCAGGTGACGGTGCGCACGGCCTTCGTGATCTCCGCGCCGTCCACGGTGACCGGCTTCGGCAGCTTCGCGGTGTGGGTGGAGACCTTCCAGCCCGGCACCGGCCGGGTGCTCACCGATGTGAACGGATCGGTCTGGGGGAGTGTGATGGTCAGTTTCGTCGTCGTCGCGCGCGCTTCCTCGTTGGGCACGCGGAAGGTCAGCACGCTGAATTCGCCGGTCGTGGTGCTGCTCGGGTCGACGCGCACGTGCGCGGATGCCGTGGCGGCGCCGCCGAGCATGAAGGCGCCGCTGACGGTCGCGACGGCGGCCGTCTTGAGCGCGAGATGTCGCTTGGTCATGGAAAGGTCCTGTTTCGATCGTCGTGAAGGTGCAAACGCGGGTGTGCCGGGTTTGCGGTGTTCGGGGAAGTCAGAGGGCGATCGCGACGGGTGGACCTCGACGGCTCGGGACCGGGTCGTCGCCAGTCCGCAGACCGAAGGTGGTGGTGGCGCGAGGCACGGGCGGCACCCACGCGGACAGGTCGATGGTGCGCTGAGCGGG
>CAYPQR010000643.1:0-2019 GCA_964412865.1 uncultured Intrasporangiaceae bacterium | reverse complement strand
TCCACGACGACTACCTGCGGGCCGGCGCCGACATCATCGAGACCAACACCTTCAACGCCCAGCGGATCTCACTGGCCGACTACGGCATGGAAGAACTCGCCTACGAGATGGCGTATGAGGCGGCGAGCCTGGCACGGCAGGCTGCGGACGCAGCGACCCGGCAGAGCCCCGACCGGCCGCGGTATGTCGCCGGCACCCTGGGACCGACCAACCGCACGGCGTCGATCTCTCCGGACGTCAACGACCCCGGCAAACGCAACATCAGCTTCGAGCAGCTGGTGGACGCCTACCTCGAGGAGGCGACCGGGCTGGTCGACGGCGGCGCCGACATCCTGCTGATCGAGACCATCTTCGACACGCTCAACGCCAAGGCCGCGATCTTCGCCCTCGAGACGCTGTTCGACGAGTCCGGCCGCCGCTGGCCGGTCATCATCTCCGGCACGATCACCGACGCATCGGGGCGCACGTTGTCCGGCCAGGTGACCGAGGCGTTCTGGAACAGCGTGCGCCATGCCGCACCCCTCGCCGTCGGGTTCAACTGCGCGCTCGGCGCCACCGACATGAGGCCCTACGTCGCCGAACTCGGCCGAGTGGCCGACTGCTTCATCTCCTGCTACCCGAACGCCGGCCTGCCGAACGCCTTCGGTGAATACGACGAGACGCCCGACCAGATGGCGAGCGTGCTCGAGGGGTTCAGCGGCGACGGCCTGGTCAACCTGGTCGGCGGATGCTGCGGCACGACCCCGGAGCACATCGCCGAGATCGCGCCCCGAGTCACCAAGCACCAACCGCACGAGCGGCCGGCAATCGCTCCCGCCTGCCGGCTGTCCGGACTCGAACCGTTCAACATCACCGACGATTCGCTGTTCGTCAACGTCGGCGAGCGCACCAACATCACCGGCTCGGCACGCTTCCGCAAGCTGATCAAGGCGGGCGACTACGGCACGGCGCTCAGTGTCGCGCGGCAGCAGGTCGAGTCCGGTGCGCAAGTCATCGACATCAACATGGACGAGGGGATGATCGACGGCGTCGAGGCGATGGACCGCTTCTGCAAGCTCGTCGCCGGCGAACCCGACATCTGCAAGGTGCCGGTCATGATCGACTCCTCCAAGTGGGAGGTCATCGAGGCCGGCCTGCGTTGCATCCAGGGCAAGCCGATCGTCAACTCGATCTCGCTGAAGGAGGGTCCCGAGCCCTTCCTCGAGCAGGCACGGCTGTGTCGGCGGTATGGCGCGGCGGTCGTCGTCATGGCCTTCGACGAGGAGGGGCAGGCCGACAGCATCGAACGGCGCATCGAGGTGTGCCGGCGCGCATACGACATCCTCACCCAGCAGGTCGGATTCGACCCGAGCGACATCATCTTCGACGCCAACATCTTCGCGATCGCCACCGGCATCGAGGAGCACCGGAACTACGGCGTCGACTTCATCGAGTCGACACGGTGGATCACGCAGAATCTGCCCGGCGTGCACACCTCGGGCGGCGTCTCCAATGTCTCGTTCTCGTTCCGCGGCAACAACCGCGTCCGCGAGGCGATCCACGCGGTGTTCCTGTATCACGCGATCAGGGCGGGCCTGACCATGGGCATCGTCAACGCCGGTCAGCTGGGCGTCTATGACGAGATCGACGACGAGCTTCGGGACCGCATCGAGGACGTCGTGCTCAACCGCCGGGAGGACGCCACCGAACGGCTGCTCGAGATCGCCGAGAAGTTCAACACCGCGGGGGAGCAGGCCGACGCCGGCGACGCGCTCGCGTGGCGCGAACAGCCCGTGCGAGAGCGCATCACGCACTCACTGGTGAAGGGCATCGACGAGTTCATCATCGAGGACACCGAGGAGATGCGGGCCGAACTCTCGGCGGCGGGGGAGCGACCCCTCAACGTGATCGAGGGGCCCCTCATGGACGGCATGGGTGTGGTCGGCGACCTGTTCGGTGCCGGCAAGATGTTCCTGCCGCAGGTCGTGAAATCGGCCCGGGTGATGAAGAAGGCCGTGGCCTACCTGATTCCCTACATCG
>CAYPQR010000642.1:0-2023 GCA_964412865.1 uncultured Intrasporangiaceae bacterium | reverse complement strand
GCCGGAGAACCGGTATCCGCGAGCGCCGACGACCGTGTCGTAGCCGTCCGGCAGGCCGGTGATCAGGTCATGCACCTGGGCGGCCCTCGCGGCGGCGACGATCTGGTCGTCGGTGGCGTCCGGCCGGGCATACCGCAGGTTCTCCCGGATGGTCGTGTGCAGCAGGTAGGTCTCCTGGGAGACCACACCGACCAGCGCCGCGACGTCGGCGAGCGCCATGTCGCGCAGGTCGACCCCGTCGATCGTGACGCGCCCGGCGTCGGGGTCGTGCAGCCGCGAGACCAGCCCGGCCAGCGTCGTCTTGCCCGAGCCGGTCGCGCCGACGAGCGCGACGGTGGAGCCGGCCGGGATCCGCAGGTCGACGTCGTCGAGGGCGGGGCGGTCGGCGCCGTCGTGGGCGAAGGACACCCCCTCCAGCCGCACCTCGCCCCGCGCGCGGGAGACGTCGACCGGTGTGGGATGAGCGGGGTCGTCGAGAGTGACCGGCAGATCGAGGTATTCGAAGATGCGGCTGAAGAGCGCCATCGACGTGACGACCTGGGCACCGACGTTGAGCACGCCCATGACGGGCCGGAAGAGGGCCGACTGCAACGCGGTGAACGCGACGAGCGTGCCGATCGTCATGCCGTCGCCGGTGGCGGGCAGACCGGCCGCGAGATAGATCAGGGCCGGTATGGCCGCGAACACGATCGCCATGGTGCCCATCCGCCAGCGCCCGGCCATCTGCGACTGCACCTCCAGCTCGGTCAGCTCGTGGGAGGTGTCGGTGAACCGCTGCGAGAGCATCGGGCCGGAGGCGAGCGTCTTGCTCAGTTGCACGCCGCTGATCGACAGCGACTCCTCGATCTGGGTCTGCAGCTCGGCGAGCGCCTGCTGGGCGCGGGTCTGGATGGCGCGACGAAGCCGGGCGACGCGCCGTGTCAGATAGATCGCCGGGGGCAGGATGAGCAGGGAGAGCAGCGAGAGCCGCCACGACAGCGCGGCCATGGCGACGGCGGTGCCGACGGCGGTCGTGACGTTGGTCGCGATGCCGGTGGCCGAGTCGGTGACGACCGACTGCATCGCGTTGATGTCGTTGGTGAGGCGCGACTGCAGTTCGCCGCCACGGGTGCGGGTGAAGAAGGCCAGCGGCATCCGCTGCAGGTGACCGAACAGCTTGGTGCGCAGGCCGTGCATCACTCGCTGACCGATCCCGGTCGACAGCCAGGTCTGGATCACCCCGAAGACCTGGCTCACGACGGTGACGGCGAGCATGCCGCCGACGAGCAGCAGCACGGAGTGCACGTCGTGCCGCGGGATCGCGTCGTCGATCAGGCGTTTGATCAGGAACGGTGTGATCAGCCCGACGAGTGACGTGGCCACGATCAGCACCAGCACGACGGCGAGCGGCCCGCGATGCGGCGCGAACAGGCCGAAGAGGCGACGCAGGCTGACCGGGTGCTCCGCGAGCTGATCGAGGTCCTGGCGGCTCTTGCGTGTGCCCGCGCGAGTGCCCGGCGGCGGCCCGCCCCGTCCGATGCGCACCGGCGCCATCGTCATATGTCCACCTCCATGAAGACAATTAGTGAGGTTACCTCACTGAGAGGGAACAGCGCCATCCCGGCTATGATTCCCGCATGGACGAATCCGCCCGGACCGGAGAGGACGAGCCGAGCCTGTCGGCCCTGCTGATGCGCACGGCGCGCACCCTGCGGCGGGGACACCTGAGCGCGCTCGAGCCGTTCGGACTGCGGCCCCACCAGTCCCGAGCGCTCGGCGTGATCGCACGGCACGGCGCCGACGGCGATCTGCGACTGGCGGATCTGGCCGATCATCTGGGCATCGCGCGCCGCTCGGCGACGGAAGTGGTCGACGCGCTGGAGCGGCAGGGCCTGGTGGCGCGCACGCCGAGCCCGACCGACCGGCGGGCGATCGTGCTGCGGCTCACCACCGAGGGGCAGTCGCTGCGCCGGCGCATCGAGCGGTCACGGGCCGAACTCGGCGATCAGTTCTTCGCGTCGCTGAGCGAGGACGAACGCGACCA
>CAYPQR010000641.1:0-2026 GCA_964412865.1 uncultured Intrasporangiaceae bacterium | reverse complement strand
GATGACCAGCGACACCCGTGTCCCGGGCATCGAGATCACCGGCTTGTATGGCGCGCTGGTGAAGAGGATGGCGCGCCGGATGCTCGGCGAGGTGCCCGACTCCGCGAGAGTGATGTGGCACCATCCCGCGCTGTTCAAGGACGTGATGGGTTTCGGCCGCAAGGTCGACACGTGGCACCGGCTCGACCCGGACCTGGCGTCGCTCGGGTCGATGGCCGCGGCCGCCACGGTCGGGTGCAGCTTCTGCCTGGACTTCGGCTACTTCATGGCGCACAACAAGGGTCTGGACGAGGCGAAGGCGCGCGAGGTGCCGCGGTGGCGCGAGTCCGACGCGTTCACCCCGCTGGAGCGCACGGTGATGGAGTATGCCGAGGCGATGAGCCAGACCCCGCCGGCGGTCACCGACGAACTGTCGGCCGCATTGCTCGACCAGCTGGGTGCACCGGCACTGGTGGAGCTGACGACCAGGATCGGCGCGATGAACATGACCGCCCGCGGCAACGTCGCGCTCGGCATCCGGTCGCAGGAGTTCTCCGAATCCTGCGGTCTGCGACCACTCGCGCGCCCCATCGGCGACGTAGCCTCATCGACATGAGTGATGACCCGTTCGTCGTTCATCGCAGCCTGCTGTTCACCGTCGCCTACGAGATGCTCGGCTCGGCGAGCGACGCCGAGGACGTCGTGCAGGAGACGTGGCTGCGCTGGGCCGGCGTGGACCAGGCCGGTGTGCGTGACCCGCGCGCCTACCTGGTGCGGGTCGTCACCCGCAAGGCCCTGGACCAGTTGCGGACGCTGGCGAGGCGCCGCGAGGACTACATCGGCCCGTGGCTGCCCGAGCCGCTGCGCACCGGTCCGGACGTGGCCGAGAACGTCGAACTCGCGGAGAGCCTGTCGATGGCGATGCTGCTGGTGCTCGAGACGCTCACCCCGACCGAGCGTGCGGTCTTCGTGCTGCGCGAGGTGTTCGACGTGGGTTATGACGAGCTCGCGGACGCCGTGGACAAGAGCCCGGCTGCGGTGCGTCAGATCGCCCACCGCGCGCGGGCACACGTCGCCGCGCGGCGGCCGCGTGAGGTCGTGTCGCCGGCCGAATCCAATGCGGCGTTCGAGGCATTCATGAATGCCGTGCAGACCGGAGACCTCCAGGGCCTGGTCGACGTTCTCGCCCCCGACGTCGTTGCCCTCAGCGACGGCGGCGGGGTCGCGAAGGCCCTGCCACGGCCCGTCGTGGGGGCGGACAACGTCGCACGGGTGCTGGTCAACGGCCTGGGCAGGTTCCAGGTGTCCATGGAGCCGACGCTGCTGAACGGGTGGCCCGGTCTGCTGCTCCGTCTGGACGGGAAGCTCGACAGCGTCATCGCGCTCCGATTCGACGACGGCCTGGTCACCGGGCTGTATGCCGTGCGCAACCCCGAGAAGCTCTCGCGCGTGCAGCACGAAGTCGCCGTGAGCAGATGACTCCTCACGGCGCGACGACGGTGGCCTCGACTCCGGTGGGCAGCGCCGTGAGATCTGCCGGACTGATCTGAACGACAGGGCAATACACGGCATACAGTTCGGCGGCCGCGAGCGCGCCGAGCGCGATGATGGCGTCCGCTCCCGTCAGGACGACCGCGGCCGGTGCGGTGCGCAGTCTGATGAGCTCGGCGAGCACGCTCGACGACGAGGACGAGCCGCGGCCCCCGCTCATCGCCAGCACGACACCGGCGATCGAGGCACCCGCCTGAGGATGGTGAGCATCGATGATCCGGCCCTGATGATCCACACCGCCCCAGAACGACAGAGGTCGAGACAGCGCCAGCACCTGGCCGGCCGCTTCCCCGGCGCACAGGGTCCTGCCGCGAATATGCCGCCGGCCCAGGGTGATCGTCGCGCTCGGCTCGCCGGCGGCGCCCGTCGCCGAGCCCACGTCAGTCATCGAGCACTCGGTGTCCGGCGACTGCAGACTCGACGCATTCCGACAGCGACCCCAGCGTCACGTCGATGCCGAGGTTGGCCGGGGCGTAGTGGGCCCACTTGCCGGAGT
>CAYPQR010000640.1:0-2026 GCA_964412865.1 uncultured Intrasporangiaceae bacterium | reverse complement strand
CGCTGCGCTCCGATCCTCACGGGCACGTCAACACTCGATCACATTGACCGCCAGGCCTCCTCGCGCCGTCTCCTTGTACTTCACCGACATGTCGCGACCGGTGTCGCGCATGGTCTTGATCGCCTTGTCCAAGCTCACCGTATGCACGCCGGTGCCGCGCAACGCCAGTCGCGCCGCGTTGATGGCCTTCACACTGGCGATGGCGTTGCGCTCGATGCACGGGATCTGCACCAGACCGCCAACCGGGTCGCAGGTGAGCCCCAGATTGTGTTCGATGCCGATCTCCGCGGCGTTCTCCACCTGGTCGGGTGTGCCGCCCAGCACCTCGCACAGGCCGCCCGACGCCATCGCACACGCCGATCCGACCTCCCCCTGACAGCCGACCTCCGCGCCGGAGATCGACGCATTCTCCTTGAACAGGATGCCGATCGCCGCCGCCGTCAGCAGGAACCGCACGATCCCGTCCTCGTCGGCACCGTCGACGAAATTCACGTAATAGTGCAGGACCGCCGGAATGATCCCCGCGGCGCCGTTGGTCGGTGCCGTGACGACGCGGCCGCCCGACGCGTTCTCCTCATTGACCGCCAGCGCATACAGATTGACCCAATCCATCACCCGCAACGAATCGTCCTTCAACGGGCCGGCGGTGAGGTCGTCATGAAGCTGCGGTGCACGTCGCGGCACCCGCAGACCACCCGGCAACGTCCCGCGGTGCCGGAAGCCGTTCTGGACGCACTCGGCCATGACCCGCCAGATGTGCAGCATCCCGTCGGTGATCTCCCGCTCACTGCGCCAGACACTCTCGTTGCGACGCATCACCTCGCTGACCGCAAGCCCCTGCTCGCGGCAGACGTCGAGCATCTGGCGGCCGGTTGCGAACGGCAACGGCAACCTCGTGTCGTCGAGCACCACCCGGTCCGCGCCGGTGGCCTGCTCGTCGACCACGAAGCCCCCGCCGACCGAGTAATAGACGTGCGACCCGACGAGGTCGCCCCGACTGTCATAGGCGTCGAACTGCATCCCGTTCGGATGCGCGGGCAGCGCCTTGCGGCGATGCATCACCAGATCCTCGTCGGGGTCCCATGGGATCTCGTGCACTCCGAGCACCGCGAGCCGTTCGTCGTGGCGCACCGCCGCAGCGCGTTCATCGGCCGAATCGGTGTCGACCCCTTCGGGTGTCTCGCCCATGAGCCCCAGCAGCACCGCCTTGTCGGAACCGTGGCCGTGACCTGTCGCGCCGAGGGAACCGAAGAGCTGTGCCCGCAGTCGCGCCACGCGCGGCAACTGCCCCTGCTCGCTCAACCCGTCGACGAACTGCTTGGCCGCGCGCATCGGACCGACCGTGTGGGATGACGACGGGCCGATCCCGACCGAATACAGATCGAACGCGCTGAGCGCCATTCCCGAGCACCTTTCACACTGGCTGAGGCGGCAATCACCGCCGGGCCTCACCACGTCGTGCGGCCCGGTCGGCACCAGCATAGGGCAGATCCCCCGATAACGCACTGAATCAGTTGTTTGAATCTTGCCCAACCGACGAATTCGTGCCACGATACCGCTATGACCGATCAGATCCGCAGGGTGTCGATGACCGTGGATGACACGTCCAAGGCAATCATCGGTATGCTGCAGAGCGACGGCCGCGCATCGTATTCGGCGATCGCGCGTGAGATCGGCCTCTCCGAGGCGGCGGTGCGACAGCGGGTGCAGCGTCTGCTGGATGCGGAGGTCCTGCAGATCGTGGCGGTCACCGACCCGGCACAGGTCGGGTTCTATCGCCAGGCCATGATCGGCATCCGCGCCACCGGAGACATCACCACGGTGGCCGACCGCCTGCAGGAGATGCCCGAGGTCGACTATCTGGTCACCACTGCGGGCCGCTATGACCTGCTGGCCGAGCTCGTCTGCGAGGACGACGATCACCTCTTCGAGGTGCTCACCGGGCAGATCCGCGCGATCGACGGTGTGCACGAGACCGAGACCTTCATGTACCTCAAACTCAACAAACAGCGATACGACTGGGGAA
>CAYPQR010000639.1:0-2035 GCA_964412865.1 uncultured Intrasporangiaceae bacterium | reverse complement strand
ACCTGCGACCCCCTGACCCCCAGTCAGGTGCGCTACCAAACTGCGCCACAGCCCGTTGCCCCGAAGGGCGAGCCACACGATATCGCATCGGCGAGGCGCTCCACGAATCGAGGTCGGCGAGCGGCAACCGATCTGGGGCCGGGCGCGCCTGGACGACCTCAGACGGTCGCGGCCTCGTCGCCGACGGAGACCTGACCGGGCGTGACCACGTCGGCATACACGCCCGGGCAATTGCCTGCGGGGCGGGTGATCCGCAGTGTTGTCGTGCCGACCGTGAGGGACTTCCCCACCAGCTCGACGAGATCCTCGGGCGCGTCGAGCACGATATTGGCTCGCACCGGTTCGTCGGTGTCCACCGTGTCCTCCATGCGGATCAGATGCACGGCCGACTTCTTGCGCCGGTCCCCGGTGAGGCCGTCGGGTTCGACCGTCGCCGTGGGCAATCCGACGCCGGGCTCCCCCTTCTGCGGGTAGATCGACAGGTGGGCCACGTGCATCGTCATACCCATCAGCCTGTCACGCCCGACGCCCTCGGCGCCAGACCGGTGCCTGCTCCCTCAGCGCCGACGGCGCTCACGGACCCGGACGGACACCTCGATCGGCGTGCCCTCGAATCCGAACGCCTCCCGCAGGCGCCGCTCCAGGAAGCGGCGATAACCGGCCTCGATGAACCCACTCGCGAAGATGACGAACCGCGGCGGCCTCGTCGACGCCTGTGTCGCAAACAGGATGCGCGGCTGCTTGCCGCCACGCACCGGATGCGGATGCGCGGCGACGATCTCGCCGAGGAACGCGTTGAGCCGCCCGGTCGGAATGCGCTGGTCCCACGAGTCGAGCGCCACGTCCAGCGCCGGGACGAGCCGCTCCACGTGACGTCCGGTGAGGGCCGAGATGTTGACCCGCGGAGCCCACGTCATCTGCACGAGCTCGCGTTCGATCTCGCGCTCCAGATAGTAGCGGCGCTCGTCGTCGAGCAGATCCCACTTGTTGAACGCCAGCACCAGTGCCCGGCCCGCGTCGATCACCTGCTGCACGACCCGGATGTCCTGCTCCACGATGCTGTCCTCGGCGTCGATGAGCACGACGGCGACCTCGGCCTTCTCGATCGCGGTCTGCGTGCGCAGCGAGGCATAGAAGTCGGCCCCACGCGTCTGATGCACCCGACGTCGTATGCCGGCCGTGTCCACGAACTTCCAGGTGCGGCCACCGAGTTCGATCAACTCGTCGACCGGGTCCCTGGTCGTGCCCGCGACGTCGTGCACGACGGCGCGCTCCTCGCCGGCGAGCTTGTTGAGCAGTGACGACTTGCCGACGTTCGGCCTGCCGACCAGGGCCACCCGGCGCGGACCGTCCGCTCGCGCCGACGCGATCGCGGACTGCCGCGGCAGCAGGTCGATGAGTGCGTCGAGTGCATCGCCGGTGCCACGACCGTGCAGGGCGGACACCGGATACGGCTGGCCGAGCCCGAACGACCAGAGCATCGCCGCATCGGCTTCCGTGCGCTGATCGTCCACCTTGTTCGCGACCAGCACCACGGGCTTGCCGGCGCGTCGCAGCAGCCGCACGACCGCCTCATCGGTGTCGGTGGCACCCACGGTCGCGTCCACGACGAACATCACGGCGTCGGCCAGCTCCACCGCGATCTCGGCCTGCTCGGCCACCCGCAGGTGTATGCCGGACGCGTCGACCTCCCAACCGCCCGTGTCGACGAGGGTGAACTCGCGGCCGGCCCACTCGGCGTCATACGACACGCGGTCACGAGTCACCCCGGGCACGTCCTCGACGACGGCCTCCCGCCGTCCGAGCACTCGGTTGACCAGTGTCGACTTGCCGACGTTGGGCCTGCCGATGACCGCGACGACCGGGCGCGCACCCTCACCGGATCCATCTCGGGGCCCCTCGCCCTCGGCTCCGAGCAGCGCACGATCGTCCTCGCTCAGCTCGAAACCTTCGAGGCCGACACGCAATGCGTGCTCCACCGCCTCGTAGTCCTGGGCCGGGGTCTCATCAGTCATGACGCCATTGTCCTGGATGA
>CAYPQR010000638.1:0-2044 GCA_964412865.1 uncultured Intrasporangiaceae bacterium | reverse complement strand
TGCAGGCTCGGCGCCGTGACATCGCCGGCGCGACCCAGCAGATCGGGCAGCGCCGACCCGTAGTAGCTCACCAGGACGTCGGGGTCGCTGTCGGCGGCCACGTTGAAGGCCAGCCCGCCACCGAAGCAGAAGCCGATGACGCCGACGCCCCCGTCGACGTGCTCGTCACCGCGCAGAGACGTCAGCGCGGCAACACCGTCCGAGACGGCCGTGGGCCAGTCGAGCCGGCTCGCGACCGCCATAGCTTGATCAAGGAAGTCGCTTCTCTCCTCGTCGATCTCGACGTCATCCAGCCGCCAATAGATCTCCGGCACGAGGACGACGTATCCGAGCCCGGCGAGGTCGGCCGCACGCGCCTTGATGTAGTCGCTGACCCCGAAGATCTCCTGAAAAAGCACCAGCCCCGGGCCCGTGCCCGACTCCGGGAGGTATCGCCAGGCGGGCATCGACCCGTCCGACACGGTCACGCTGATCTGCTCACCCATCACCCTTGGCAGTCTGCCCGAACTCGGCCGTGAATACAGCCCATTCGGCCGATTGTCGCGATGACTTGCGCCGGCCGAGCCACCGAACCCCTTCGGGCCGGTCGCGAGACCACGATCCGTCAATCCGGGTCCGCCATGCCCGACCACACGGCGAAGGCATGGCCGAGCCGGCCCAGCCTGCCGCGCGGCCGCCGTTCCTTCCTCGCGAGCGTCGGATGAGAACGGTCGTGCCCGCCATGGCTCGCGCGCTCCGCCGCCTTGAGCCGACGCCACTGCTCGACCATCTCCTCGACGTCCACGGTGCGCGCGATCGGCACCGGGAAACGCCCCGTGACGGGGCGCAACCGGTCGACCTTCACCCGGCGGTTGAAGTCGTCGAGGACATCCCGGACGGCCGCTTCCGTGCCGAATTCGAGCAGCGAGCCGGGGAACGCCTCCGCCTCGCGCCGCAGCGCAAGGGTCGGCGGCAGCACACCGGCAACATCGATCTGCTCTCGTGCGACGAATCCCTTGAGCCACCAGTCGGGGTCGTTCAGATCCCCCAAGTCACGCAGGGGCTTGCCGGCACCGGGGAGATCGTCGAAGTCTCCCCGCTCCAGCGCCTCGCGGATCGCCCGCTCCCCGGGCGGCTCATACCGGTGGTCCACCTCATCCAGAATACGCCGGAGGGGCCGCCGTCACCGCGTCGACGGATCCGGGATGAGGACCGCTCGCTGCCCCGACCGCAACGGCGCTGCCCAGGCATCGTGAACCGTCTCCAGTGGCTGCGCCACGGTCTCGATGGTGAGCGATCCAGCGGCCACCATCTCGAACAGCCGCGGGAGGATCTGCGTGCCCAACCGTGCGTATGCCTCGCGTGGCACGCTACCGGCGCCCTGCCCGACGATCTCGACGCCCGCGCTGCGCAAGGTCGCGGCCGGCAACTGAATCGTCGGACCAGCCATCTCGCCCACCTGGACGAAGCGTGTCCGGTGAAAGCTCGCCTCCAGGTCACCCTGCCCGAAGGCCCGCAGCGTCTGCTCCGCCGGAGCACCCCACAGATAGTCGAGTACGAGATCGAACGGCCGCTCGGTATGCCGTGCACGCACCGCCTCGGTCAACGCTCCGTCGCCGAGCCGGATCGTGTCGTCGGCACCCCGCGACATCAGATCGTCCAGCCGCTCGGCGTTGCGTCCGGCCGCGACGACACTTCCCGCGCCGAACCACTGCTTCGCCAGCTGCACCGCGAGACCGCCGGTCACCCCGGTCGCGCCGAGCACCAGCACGCGCTGTCCCTCCCCCAGCCGGCCGGCATACTCCAGCGCGAACCATGCGGATGCCGCGGCGTTCGGCATGGCAGCGGCCGCCTCGTCGGTGACACCGGCGGGAATCTCGAGCGCCCGCTCCGGCTGTATGCAGAGCTGTTCCGCCATTCCGCCCTCCGGCGGCGTGGCACCGGCATATGCCCGGCGTCCGTCGGGAAGCTCCACGACGGCGTCGACCCCGACCCGCGCGGGCAAATGCAGTGAACGGCTTCCATAGTGGGTGCCCGCCACCAGCATCCGCTCGATGTTCTTGAT
>CAYPQR010000637.1:0-2050 GCA_964412865.1 uncultured Intrasporangiaceae bacterium | reverse complement strand
GCTCAGGGGGTGAGCAGCTCGCGGACCTTCTCGGGGCCGATCGCGAGCAGCAGGGTCGGTAGCCGCGGGCCGGTGTCCCTGCCGATGAGCAGGCCATACAGCAGCTTGAAGAACTGCCGCTGCGCCGCGCCGAGCTCCTTGTCGCCCTTGACGATCTGGTCGGCGGCGAGGCCGCGCTGCACCTTCGGCACGCCATAGACGTGGTGTGTCAGCCCGGGCAGCGACCAGTCGTCCTCGAGGCGCGGCAGGCTGCCCTCGGCACCGTCGAGCAGCAGCCGCAGCGCCTCGCGCTGATCGTCGCTGAGCGCCGACAGCCCCGAAGTGTCGGGTGCGGTGCGCACCACCGTGCGCTCCGACTCGTCCATGCGCTCGGCGGCCCACCGCGTGGCGCAGCCCAGGCGCGGCTGCAGTTCGTCGAGCGACTCGATCGGGTGCTCGGGATCCAGCGAGCTCAAAATGCGTTGAGTCTGCGCGTCGTCGCCGGTCGTGATGTCGACGACCGACACGATGGTGCGGTAGGGCAGCACGTGCGGGGTGAGCGGCAACTCGCCGAGCGCCGTGTGCGTGGCACGCGTGTATACCGCGACGTCGCCGGCCTGCGCCGTGCCCTTCTCGATCTTGCGCACCAGCGAGTCCCACTCGTCATACTGGCGCTGGATCTCGGTGTCGAGCGCGATGTCGAAGGCCTGGTTGGGCCGCTTGCGCGCATACAGCCAGCGCAGCAGCGGCGGCTCCATGTATCGCAGCGCCTCGGTCGCGATCGGCACCCCGCCCTTGGACGAGCTCATCTTGGCCATGCCGCGGATGCCGACGAAGGCATACATCGGGCCGATCGGGCGGCGCCAGCCGAAGAGCGGAGCGAGGTCCTTGCCCACGACATACGACGAGCCGGGCGACTGGTGGTCGACGCCCGAGGGCTCGAAGACGACCTTTTCGTAGGCCCAGCGCATCGGCCAGTCGACCTTCCAGACCAGCTTGCCCTGGTGGTGCTCGCGCAGCAGGACCGTCTCGGTGTGGCCGCACTCGCAGGTGTAGGTCAGCCGGGTCGACTCGTCGTCGTATGCGGTGACGGTCGTCGAATCCTTCTGGCACACCGAACAGTAGGGCTTGTAGGGGTAGTAGCCGCTCGACCCGGTGCCGTCGCTCTCGGCAGCCGCGCCCGAGCCCTCCTGCGCCTGCTCCGCGGCCGCCTGCTGATCGGCGTCCAGCTTCTGCTGCTTCTTCTTGGCCTTCTGCGTGGGCAGCGTGCGGTAGCGCTCCAGCACCGCGTCGATCTCTGCGCGGTGAGCCATGGCATACAGCACCTGGTCGGTGTAGGCGCCCGAGGTGTATTGCTGCGTCTGGGAGATGCCGCGGTATTCGATGCCGAGCGCCTGCAGGCCCTCCTCGCACTGGGCGCGGAAGTGGGCCGCCCACGAGTCATGCGGCGAACCGGCCGGCGGAGGCACCGACGTCAGCGGCTTGCCGACATGCTGCTCCCAGGTGCTGTCGACGCCGTCGACGTTCGGCACCTTGCGGAATCGGTCGAAGTCGTCCCAGCTGATGATGTGCTCACATTCGACGCCGCGGCGCTTCACCTCGTCGGCGACCAGGTGGGGCATCATCACCTCGCGCAGGTTGCCCAGGTGGACGGGGCCGGACGGCGAGATGCCCGAGGCACAGACGGCCTTCGTGCCCTGCTTCTCCGCCTCGGCGATCACCTCGTCGGCGAGTCGGGACACCCAGTCATCCAGCTGCTGATCAGTCACGACAGCGTAGTTTACGGCCCGGGATCGGGCGGCCCGTCGGGCACATCGCAGATTTGTCGAGGGTGAGATGTATCACCGCGGCGGTTGCCTGCTCCTGAGTCATTGAGGGCCACGGGGAGGCCCTCGGTCGAGAGCGCCGGCCACCGCGTTGTCACGTACTGGTCGTCGCCGAGGTGCTGCCGGCAGACAGCGCCTCGGAGGCGAGGCCGCGCGTTTTTGCGTAGTTCGAGGGGGAAGCTGCGCTTCTCGATGAGATGGTGGGGCCGGCGACCTGTCCGTGGTCGCCGGTCCCACCGTCGCCA
>CAYPQR010000636.1:0-2053 GCA_964412865.1 uncultured Intrasporangiaceae bacterium | reverse complement strand
CGGCGATTGCCACGTGACCGTGCAGCTGGTCGAGGTCACCGACGACCCGCACTCCGGACGCGGCGATCCGCTTCGCATACTCGATCCCGTCGCGTTCGGCCCGCTCGGCCGCCCACTGCGGCAAGCGGACTCGCCCCTCCGCGTCGCCCGGTGTCCGCGCCTCCAGGATCCGGGTGATCGCGCCCCGCTTCACCACGGAGAGATAAGCCGGCCACGACATGTCATCGGGGTGCACGACCTTCGCATTCACCCGCTGGATCACTTGCGTCTCCGGCAGCGACATCGACCGATTCGTCCGGACGCCGCCACTGACGACGCCGGTGAGAGTGCCCTCGGGCACCCCGAGCAGCCGCTCGAACGTCCCGGGAAGCAGATCCTTGTTCGTTTTGTCGGCGACGATCACGGTCACCCTGTCCTTGCCCGCGACATCCACCCATCGCTCGACGAGACGGGCATGATCCAGATAGCGACGCCTTCGGGCCGGGACCAACTCGTCGACCGTTTCGTAGAAGGCGACCAGCCAGTCTTCGAAGCTCGCTGTGAGTCCCTCCTTGACCTCTTCGATCCATTGCGAGACCAGAATCTCCGACAACGGCCGCAACGTGATCACGATGTGCGTACGATCACGACCCAACTCGTCGACGAACGCCGCGGCCTCTTCGTCGGTCGATGATGCGGCACGCTCGTGCGTGACGAGGACACGCTTGGACGGCGTGACGTCGATGTCCTTCATCAGCGCGGTCCACTCGGATCTGGGAGGCACGCGCCCCGCCTCCCGGTAGGTGGCTCCGGGCCGCATCGGCTCGCCACCGATCCGGTCGACGATGTAGTCGGGGTCGCGCAGCATGGCTCGGACTTCCGCGCGGTGATGCCGGCCAGTGCCCGGATAGTGGACACCGTGCTCATACAACGTTTCTCGTGCGGCCCGGGCGGCCTCCTGCAGGCTGGTCGTCCCCGTCTTCGGCGGACCGATGTAGAACAGCCGGGTCCCTTCGGGCAGCGTCAATGAGTCGTGGTCGTCGGTCGCGGGCATGGCGGGACCGTATCGGATCGTCACCGTCGCCGCCGGGCGGTCGGTGCAAACCCATTGGTCCACGCTGCCGGTTTCGATGAAAGTCGCGGCGAGCGCCGTCACATGGGTGATCCTGTTCTGAGATGCTGTCCCGGTGCACCCGACCACCACTCTCGACGCACCGGAATGGTTCACTGCCGCTCTGGCCGTGACCAG
Source organism: uncultured Intrasporangiaceae bacterium (assembly GCA_964412865.1). Classification (GTDB taxonomy): domain Bacteria; phylum Actinomycetota; class Actinomycetes; order Actinomycetales; family Dermatophilaceae; genus Leekyejoonella. The sequence continues at coordinate 825 of CAYPQR010000636.1, read as the reverse complement.
CGAGCCGCACACGACGACCGTCGATGGTGCGAGCATCGCCTACCGCATGTGGGGCTGTCGGGGCGGCCAGCCCATCGTGCTCGTGCACGGTGGTGCCGCACACAGCCGGTGGTGGGATCACATCGCCCCGCTCCTGATCGAGGGCCGGCGTCGGATCGTCGCGCTCGACCTGTCCGGGCACGGCGACAGCGATCATCGAGACACCTACCGTCTCGACACGTGGGCGTCGGAGATCATGGCGGTCACCGAGGCCGCCGGCATCGGCAGTCCGCCGGTGGTGATCGGTCACAGCATGGGCGGGTTCGTCACGTTGCGCGCCGCGACCCTGTTCGGCTCAGACCTGCACGGCGCGGTCGTCCTCGACTCTCCGGTGCACGACATCACTCCCGAGGAGGAGGCGGCCCGCGAAGAGCGTGCGTTCGGCCCGCGCCGGGTCTATCCGACGGCACACGACGCGTTGTCCCGTTTTCATCCCGTTCCCGACCAGCAGACGCTGGGCTACATCAGCGATCATGTCGCTGCCCATTCCATCCGGGAGGTGCCCGGCGGGTGGAGTTGGAAATTCGACCCTCGTATCTTCGGCCGGCCCCCACTGACACCGTCTCTGCTCACCCGGCTGGACTGTCGGGTCGCTCTCTTCCGCGGCCAGCACGGCATCCTGTCCGAGCAGATGAGCCAGGTCATGTATGACCGCCTCGGCAGGGCGGCGCCCGTCATCGAGATCCCCGACGCGGGCCACCACGTCATGCTCGACCAGCCGCTCGCACTCGTGACGGCGCTGCGCACGTTGCTCTCGGACTGGGACCACTCACAGCCCACGGTCGG
>CAYPQR010000635.1:0-2053 GCA_964412865.1 uncultured Intrasporangiaceae bacterium | reverse complement strand
CTGCTGCTGGCCCACATGCGCCGCGACACCGTCGCCTTCCAATCCCTCAGTGACTGCGACCTCGTCAAGACCGCCAACGCCTTGATCGTGCTCTACCTCATCCTCGCCGACGCGACCCTGACCGATCCCGAGACGTACATCGTCGACGCGCTCAACCGGATCGCCGCAGCCGAAGCCGACGGCCAGGAAATCCTATGACCGCCCGACCCTGCCGCCAATGCGGCGAGCTCATCACCGCCGGCTCCTACTGCACCGAGCACACACCAAAGCACTCAGGCAGCCCGAACGTCTCCCACCCCGCATACGGCAACCCCACCCGGTGGAAACGCCTCTCCAAGCGCCTGAGACGCATCCAGCCCTGGTGCTCGACCTGCGGGAGCACCGAACAGCTCACCATCGACCACCTCACCCCCGTCGCCCGCGGCGGTGCACCGTACGACCTCGACAACCTCGACGTCCTCTGCCGTCCCTGCAACTCACGCAAGGGGAATCGAGCCGCAGACCCTGGGGGGTCACCCCCCGACCGGCCGCGAGCCGATGCCGCCGGTGAGGCGAAAACACGATCACACACTGGAATGATTCCAGAAAAGGAGGTGCAGGATCATGCGCGCAGGCCCGAAGGCGATGCCGGACAGCAGCCCGCTGCCATTCCGCCCACGCAGTGACGTCCCCTCCGAGCAGTTCGTCAAGTTCTGCGAGAAGTTCGTGAAGACACCGAAGGGCACCGGTGCCCGGAAGCCGATGCGGCTGCGGGACTGGCAACGGGAGTTGGTCTCCTCGGTCCTCGACGGCACCCCGCGGCCGCGGTCGGCGGGCTGGATGATGCCGCGAGGGCAGGGGAAGTCCACGTTGGTGGCTGCGCTCGGCCTGTTCGACCTGTTCCTAGGTGAGGAGGGAGCCAGCGTCGTGGTGGCCGCGACGGATGAACGGCAGGCGGGGATCGTCTTTCGTGCCGCGGCCAGGATGGTGGAGCTGGACGAGGACCTCGCCGGCCGCTGTCAGGTCTTCAAGAACAAGCTCTACATCCCGGAGCGGGGAGCGAGTTTCGAGTGTCTGCCGGCCGAGCCCAAGCGGCTGGAAGGCCTCGACCCGACCCTGGCGATCCTGGACGAGATCGGCGTGATCTCCCGCGACGTGTATGAGGTCGTGAGCCTGGCTCAGGGCAAGCGGGAGACGTCGACGCTGTTGGGCATCGGGACGCCTGGACCGGACCCGCACGAGGGTGTCCTGGCCGATATGCGCGCGTACGCCAGGGATAACCCGGAGGACGGGAGCTTTGTGTGGCGGGAGTTCTCCGCGGCCGGCTTCGAGAACCATTCCGTCGACTGTGGGCACTGCTGGGAGCTCGCCAATCCCGCCTTGGGTGACTTCCTGCACGCTGATGCGATCAAGGCCTTGTTGCCACCGAAGACCCGCGAGGCCACGTTCCGCCGCGCCCGGTTGTGCCAGTTCGTCACCGACACGTCGGGAGCCTTCCTGCCTCCGGGCTGCTGGGACGGGCTGGGTGACGGTGAGGGCATCCCGGACGGGGAGAAGGTCGTGATCGCCCTCGATGGGTCTTTCAGCGACGACACCACCGCCCTGTTGGCCGGCACGGTCGACACGGAACCGCATTTCGACGTCGTCGGGGTGTGGGAACCGGACCCGGACAAGGACGAGCGGGTGCCGGTCGCCGAGGTGGAGCAGGCGATCCGGGACGCGGCGAAACGGTGGCAGGTGGTGGAGATCATCGCCGACCCGTTCCGCTGGACCCGCACGCTACAGGCCCTCGATGAGGAAGGCCTCCCGGTCGCCGAGTTCCCGCACTCACCGTCACGGCTGACGGCCGCGACCGGTGACCTGTATCAGGCCGCGATCAACGGCAAGCTGAGCCACTCTGGCGACCCTCGACTGGCCGCGCACATCGGTGCCGCGGTGATCCGCGAGGACGCCCGAGGGATCCGCCTGGACAAGGCCAGCAGGCAGGCCCGCGCCCGCAAGATCGACCTTGCCGCCTGCCTGGTCATGGCGCACTCCCGCGCCACCTGGAATGCACGCAAGAAGAAGCGAAAGA
>CAYPQR010000634.1:0-2054 GCA_964412865.1 uncultured Intrasporangiaceae bacterium | reverse complement strand
TGCCGGCGGACAGCGGGCAGGTGCACACCAGGTCGAGGTCGGTCACGCCGCGGCGTGCCATGGCGTCGCGCCACTCCTCACTGGACTTGACGATCTCGTCGACGCTCATGAAGTCTTCGAGCAGCACCGGCGGCTGCCCGTCGGTCTCGTCGAGCGTGCGGTCCGAGACGACGTCACCGGTGGTGATCGACACGACCACGTCGTGGCTGACCCCGGATGCGTTGTCCAGCAGGAAGGCTCGCACGCGGCGGTCCGGCGGGTCGTCCGGCCGGTAGGCCAGCACCTCCGGCTTCGGCGGCTCCTCCAGGCCGAGGTAGGCGAACCGAGTGGTGTCCGTGACGAGGCCGGCCCGGACGAGTGCCTCACGCGCGGCGTCGATCTCTGGCGCGGTCAGCCGGTCCAGCGGGTGGGGCTGCGTCTCCACTGCGGTCGTGGCTCTGTCAGTGACCGACATAGAACATCATCCTTTCGTCGGACGGTCAGCCGAGGAAGCTGCCGAGTTGTCTATAACTATCCGGCCGGGACACCTTCCAACGCCAGGCCAGACCAAAACCGAGGACGAACGCCGCCACCAGGATCGCCTCGAACGTGTATGCGAGAGCGGCGGATCCACCGATCAGAGTCGTGAAGTTCTGCACGACCAGCACGAGCAGGAAGATCAGCCCGATCAGGCCGAGGGTGGGCGCGATCAGCGTGTTCCAGGGGCGGGTGTCCACCTTGGTCCTGCGGAAGAAGACGAGCACACCGGCGGAGGTGAGCGCCATCAGGGCGATCAGGCCCAGCGTCGCCAGACCGGACATCCACGAGAAGACGTTCGCGACCGGGTCCAGGCCGGTCAGGGCGAACACCGCGATCACCACGAAGGCGGACGCCGTCTGGGTCAGCGAGCCGAGATGCGGCGAATGGTGCCGGCCGTGGGAGCGCCCGAATCGTCCGGGGATGACCGATTCCCGCCCGAGCGAGAAGAGATAGCGTGCGACCGCGTTGTGGAACGCCAGCAGCACGGCGAACAGGCTGGTCACGAGCAGCACGTTCATGACGTCCTGCGCCCACCCGCCGATATACGTCCCGGTCGCGGCGAAGGTCAGCCCGGAGATGTTGTCGCCGGCCGCCGCCATGATCTTGCTCGGTCCGTAGGCGATGACGACCGCCCAGGACGAGAACGCATAGAACACACCGATGATGATGACGGCCACATACGTCGCGATCGGCACGGTGCGCTTCGCGTCCTTGGCCTCCTCGCCATAGATCGCGGTGGCCTCGAAACCCATGAACGAGGCGATCGCGAACATCACGCCGATGCCCGGGCTGCCCATGAAGAACGAACTCGGGGTGAACGACGTGAGCGAGACACCGTCGGCGCCACCCTGGCCGAGCACACCGAAGTCCATGATCGCGATGATGCCGACCTCGCACAACATGAGGACGCCCAGCACCTTCACGCTGAGATCCACGTTGCGATAGCCGAGGACGGCGACGACGGCCATGGCCGCGAACGAGCAGAGCCACCAGGGGATTTCCGGAGCACCCCACGACACCAGCAGGTCGGACAGTGTCGCGCCGAACAGGCCGTATACGGCTGCCTGGATGGCGGTGTAGGACACCAGGGCGACGAACGCGGCTCCGAGGCCGGACGGCTTGCTGATGCCGCGCGTGATGTAGGAGTAGAACGCGCCGGCGTTGGTGACGTGCTGGCTCATCAGGCTGTATCCCACCGAGAAGAGCAGCAGGATCACGGCGACCAGGAGGTAGGCCGCGGGCAGCCCCGGGCCGTTGCCGATGGCCAGGGCCACGGGCACCGCACCCGCGACGACGGTCAGCGGTGATGATGCGGCCACCACCATGAAGACGATGCCGGCCACCCCGAGCGTGCCGCGCAGTCGCTCCTGCCGGCCGGCGCTCCCGGCCGGGGTGTCCGAAACGGACGGATCAAGCGTGCTCATGGCTGCCTCCTGTGAATGATCCCACCGGGCCCTTCACCGACACGGCCTGTGCGCATTCGAGCAGGCCCTCACGCCCGAATTCGACGCCGTAGCCGGAGCCCTTCGCGCCGC
>CAYPQR010000633.1:0-2058 GCA_964412865.1 uncultured Intrasporangiaceae bacterium | reverse complement strand
TCCGACGTGTGGGACCTGTCGAGCCTCGCCGCGTCATACCGCGAGTTCCTCACCTGGGTGGACGAGGTCATGGCGGGGACGAACGAGCATGCGCCGGCGCAGGCGTATGCGTCGCGCACCCGCCTGGTGCACGAATGGCGCAAGTTCCTCTTCAACGACCCGGACCTGCCCCCGCAGGTCCTGCCACCCGACTGGCCGGGCCTGGACGCCGCCCGGATCTTCGTCGACGTCACCGACCGGCTGCGACCGGCCGCGGCGGCGTACGTTGACGACTGTCTGCGCGAGGCCGGCGCACCGGTGGTCGCGACAAGCTGAACCGCACGAGAGACCCACGAGGAGACCCCATGCCACAGCCCGACGACCGACCGGTCCTGCTCGACGTCACCGACCACGTGGCGACCGTCCGGCTCAATCGGCCCGACGCGATGAACGCGGTCGACACCGCCATGAAGACCGCGCTGCTGACGACGCTGCAGCAGGTGGCGGAGGACCCCGACGTGCGCTGCGTCGTGCTCACCGGCAGCGGGCGCGCGTTCTGCGTCGGGCAGGATCTCAAGGAGCACATCGAGTGGCTCCAGCGAGGCGACGGCGCCCTGTCCGACACGGTGACCGAGCACTACAACCCGATCGTGACGCTGCTGGCGACGATGAACAAGCCGGTCATCGCGGCGGTCAACGGGGTCGCCGCGGGTGCCGGTGCGGCCTTCGCGTTCGCCGCCGACCTGCGCATCGTCGCCGACACCGCCGGGTTCAACCTCGCGTTCAGCGGTATCGCGCTCTCCTGCGATTCCGGGTCGTCGTGGTGGCTGCCGCGGCTGGTGGGCGTCGCGAAGGCGAAGGAGTTGCTGCTGATGCCCCGCACCGTGCGCGCCGAGGAGGCGGCGGCGATCGGTCTCGCCTCGCAGGTCGTGCCGGCGGCGGAGCTCGACGAGACGGTGCACGAGACGGCCACGAAGCTGGCGCAGGGCCCCACCCTCGCCTACGGGTCGATCCGCCGTGCCGTGGCCTATTCGGTCGGCCACGACCTGCCGTCGTCGCTGGAGCACGAGGCGAGCCTGATGCGCCTGACCGGCGGCACCCGCGACCACCAGCAGGCCGTCGAGGCGTTCCTCGCCAAGTCGAAGCCGCAGTTCGAGGGACACTGACGCCGCCGGCCGGGACGTCAGTGCATTGGCACTTCGCCCGGCATCTGCCCGTCACATCTGAAACACTGGTCGCGTGGCAGCAATCATCTGGCTCGGAGCAGGCCTGCTCCTCGCGGCGGGAGAAGCGCTCAGCGGCGACTTCTTCCTGCTCATGCTGGGCGGAGGCGCCATCGTGGCGGCGATCGCCAGCTGGCTGGGCGCACCGGTCTGGCTCGCGGCCGTCGCCTTCGCGATCGCGTCGGTGTTCCTGGTGCTGGTCGTGCGGCCGCCGATCAAGCGCCACCTGCTGTCATCGCCGGGCCTTGCCACGAATACGGATGCGCTCATCGGCCAGGAGGCCGTCACGCTGGCCGCGTTCGGATCCGCCGGCGGCCAGGTGCGCATCGGCGGAGAGGTATGGACGGCCAGGCCCGCCTCGGAAGGCGAATCCTTCACGCAGGGTGAGCGTGTGATTGTCCATCGAATCGACGGCGCAACCGCTGTCGTCAAGAGGGGAAGTTGAGATGTACGCAACCATCATCGTGGTCGTGGTCATCGTGATATTCGTCGCGATGGTCGTGGCCAAGTCGGTGGCCCTGATCCCGCAGGCCGAGGCAGCCGTGATCGAACGGCTGGGCCGGTACACCCACACGGTGTCGGGACAGCTGGCCTGGCTGGTGCCGTTCGTCGACCGTATCCGCGACAAGGTCGACCTGCGCGAGCGCGTCGTGTCGTTCCCCCCGCAGCCGGTGATCACCGAGGACAACCTGACGGTCAACATCGACACCGTCGTCTACTTCCAGGTGACCGATCCGCGGTCGGCGGTCTACGAGATCAACGACTACATCGAGGGTGTCGAGCAGCTGACCACCACCACGCTGCGCAACGTCGTCGGCGGGATGGACCTCGAGGAGACCCTCACCTCCCGCGAGCG
>CAYPQR010000632.1:0-2060 GCA_964412865.1 uncultured Intrasporangiaceae bacterium | reverse complement strand
ACTGGTCGTGACGCTTCGAAGGAGAGAGCCGATGAGCAATCTCGAGACCGACCCCGTGCCCCGCACCTGCGCCGACCACCGCGGCCCGGCCGCGGACGTGCTGACCGCGCGCGACGTGCCGCTGGGCGGGCCGCGCGCGATGACCGTGCACCGCACCCTGCCGCAGCGGGCCCGCTCGCTGATCGGGGCGTGGTGCTTCGTCGACCACTACGGCCCCGACGACGTCTCGGCCACCGGCGGGATGCGGGTGCCCGGCCATCCGCACATCGGGTTGCAGACCGTCTCGTGGCTCTTCAGCGGCCGGATCGAGCACCGCGACTCGATCGGCACACACGCGATCGTGCGGCCGGGCCAGATGAATCTCATGACGGCCGGGCGCGGCATCGCCCACTCCGAATACTCCACCGCCGACACGACCACCCTGCACGGCGTGCAGCTGTGGGTCGCGCTGCCCGCCGGCCGGGCCGAGACCGCGCCGGCCTTCGAGCACTATGAGCCGGAGCCGGTGACCGTCGACGGCGCCACGGCGCTCGTCTTCCTGGGGTCGCTCGCGGGATCCACCTCGCCGGTGTCGACCTTCAGCCCGCTCGTGGGCGCCGAGATCACCGTGCCCGCGGGCGCGACCTGCACCCTCGACGTCGACCCCGGCTTCGAGCACGGAGTGCTCGTCGACACCGGTGAGCCGACGGTATGCGGCCGCGCGGCCCGGTCCACCGAGCTCGTCTTCCTCGATATCGGCCACGACACGCTCACCCTGACCGCCGGCTCCTCCGGGCCCGCCCGGGTGCTGCTGCTGGGCGGTGCGCCGTTCGGCGAACAGATCATCATGTGGTGGAACTTCGTGGGCCGCAGCCAGGGGCAGATCGAGGAGGCCCGCGCGGCGTGGGAGCACGAGCGCGACTCGCCTGCGTCGTCGGCCCGCTTCGGCGACCTGCCGGCCGCCTGGGACTTCACGTTGCCCGCCCCCGTCCTGCCCGACGTGCAGCTGCGGCCGCGATCATAGACACGCATGCCCGGCCCGCAGGTCGAGCACGGGACCGCAGCAACGTGAGGACGCGAAGCAGACGATGACATCCACACCCGACGAGGCCGCCGCCGAATACGCCCACCAGTCACTCGCGTCCGGCGAGGTGACCGGCTGGTTCGAGCCGTTGTATGCCGCAGCCGCCCGCGGGGACGCCGTCATACCGTGGGACAAGGGCGAGCCGCATCCGCTGCTGGTGCAGTGGGCGCGGGCGCGTGAGCGTCATACGGGCCGGGCGCTGGTGGTGGGCACGGGCCTCGGGCACGACGCCGAGTACGTCGCCTCGCTCGGCTACCGCACCGACGCGTTCGACGTGTCCGCGAGCGCCATCGCGGCGGCCCGGGCGGCATACCCGGACTCGCGGGTCGACTACCGGGTCGCCGACCTGTTCGACCTGCCGGGCGACTGGCGCGGCGCGTTCGACCTGGTGGTCGAGTCGATGACTGTGCAGGCGATGCCTCGCGAGGTCAGGTCGAGGGCCATCGCCTCGATCCGGCCGCTGGTCGCACCGGGCGGCACCCTGCTGGTGATCGGCATGCACCTGCCGGCCGGGCAGGAGCTGCGAGAGGGTCCGCCCTGGCCGCTGACCGAGGATGAACTCGCGCAGTTCGCCGCCGACGGGCTGCAGGGTGAGCTGGTCACCGAGCACCGGGCGGACGCGGTCGACCGCTACCGCTACGAGTTGACTCGGATGCCGTGATGGGGTCGCGGCGCGGTTTCCACAAGGGCGCCCCACCGCATACGAAAATTTTCTAGGATCGACGTATCAACCACGCACGAGTCGGCTCCTTGGTCTGTGAGGGCTTCACCGAGAGAAGTTCTTCCATCGAGCCGGATGGGAGGTCGGAGGGTTGAGCACTGACCAGGAGGAGGCCACACCGTCGGGGGTAGCGGTGTGGGGTCGTGCATCGATCCTCTTCCGACGCTGGTGCGAGGGGGATGCACCAGCACTCGATGAATTGGTTCGGGCGCTGAGCCCGGTGCTGTGGCAGGTCGTGCGAGCCTACGGGCTCGACCGCGGCCAGGCCGAGGACGT
>CAYPQR010000631.1:0-2066 GCA_964412865.1 uncultured Intrasporangiaceae bacterium | reverse complement strand
AACTCCGCAGCGACGAACAAGGACGTGCCGAGCGTCAGAAGGACCCCGACCAGCACCAGCAACCACGGCAACATTGTCTCGACATCGTGCCATGGATGGGCGCGGGCCACCGCACCGCACCACGACGGTCTTCAAACGCGTTTGACACCGTACAGACCATAGCGGCTAAAATCAGACCATGCGGTCTAACAACAGTTCGGACGGTCTGACATTCCTGGAGGCAGCACGCCGACAGCAGATCGTCGCCTGCGCCATCGACTCCCTCGCCGAGGACGGGTATGCCCGCACGACCCTGGCGTCGATCGCGCGGCGCGCCGACGTGAGCAAGAGCGTGATCGTCTATCACTTCGGGGGTAAGGACGAGGTCCTGCTGGCCGTGGCGCAGGAGGTCTTCACGCGAGCGACCGAGGAGCTGCGGCCCCAGGTCGCCTCGGCACGAACCGCCGCCGAGCGGCTGCGCGCCTACCTGCGTGCACGCCTCGGGTTCCTCTCGACCCACCGCAACCACATGCTGGCTCTGTTCGAGATCTGGGTGAACCTCCGCGACGCCGAGGGCAACATGCGCTTCGGCGAAGCGGACGCGACCGACACCGTCGATGCCATCGAACAGATCCTGCGGGCGGGTCAGCACGACGGGGAGTTCTGCGACTTCGACACCGCGGTGATGGCGATGGCGGTCCGCCAGGCGGTGGATGGCGTCCTTCACCAGCTGCGCGTGCGGCCCGATCTCGACCTCGAGCACCACACCCGAGAACTGATCGCCCTGTTCGACCGTGCGACCGGTGCATCACCACCTACGACCGAGGAGACATCATGACCATCTCGTACACGCACAACGGACCGATCGAGATCGCCTATGAGGCGATCGGCCCTCCCGACGGCACACCGCTGCTGCTGATCATGGGCACAGCAGGTCAGATGCTGTCGTGGCCCGACGGCTTCTGCGACGAGCTCACCGAGCGAGGGTTCCGGGTCGCCCGGTTCGACAACCGCGATGTGGGGCTCTCCACCCACCTGAGCGAGGCGGGTCCGCCGAGCCAGCTGACGATGGTGCTGCGGCCGGCCGCCGCGGCCTCTTACACCCTGACCGACATGGCCGGCGACGCTCTGGCGGTGATGGACGACCTGGGCTGGCGCTCCGCGCACATGGTCGGCGTCTCGGAGGGCGGCATGATCGGGCAGACCCTCGCGGCTCGACACCCCGACCGCGTCCGCACCCTGACCTCCATCTCCTCGACTCCGGGCGTGAAGATCGGCAAACCGCGCTGGCGCGCCCTCGCCCGCATCATCAAGGCGGCCAACCCCAAGAATGTCGACACGGTCGACGACCTGGCCGACTACCTGGTGGGGCTGTCGCGGGCGGTCGGATCGCCCGCCTACCCGGCCGACGAGGAGAAGCTGCGCGCGCAGGCTCGGCGCGTCCATCCGCGCGGCGGCATGGACGCGGCCGCCGTGCAGCGACAGACCGCTGCCGTGGTCGCGGCGGGAGACCGCCGAGCCGAGCTGAAGTCCGTCACGGCTCCGACGCTGGTGCTCCACGGCGACGATGATCCGCTCATCCTGCCCGAAGGAGGGCGAGCGACGGCCGAGGCGATCCCCGGCGCGCAGCTCGTCACCTATCCGGGCATGGGCCACGACCTCCCGCAGGCGCTGTGGACGGACATGGCCGAGAGGATCCAGGCCCTCGCGCGGCGGAACTCCCCGTCGGAAATGGGATGCTGATCCCGATGTCCTGCACATGCGGTGGCCGTGACCACCATGACGACGCCCGAACTCAAGGGGGCGAACGTGTCCGCACCATCGACCACAACTGACGGGTCGCCGCCGACCACGACGGGAGACGGCCGCATCGAGGTCGTCGGGCTGTCGAAGTCGTTCGGCAGCTTCGTCGCCGTCGACGACCTGTCATTCGTCGTCGAACCGGGCCGGATCACCGGCTTCCTCGGCCCCAACGGCGCCGGCAAGACCACCACGCTGCGGATGATCCTCGGGCTGATCGAGCCGACCGCGGGTCACTCCACGATCGGTGGCGTGCCGTATGCGCAGCTGGCGCACCCGACCCGCAC
>CAYPQR010000630.1:0-2071 GCA_964412865.1 uncultured Intrasporangiaceae bacterium | reverse complement strand
CAGCGCGCCGAGACAGACTACGGAGAGCCGATCCCCTTCGACGTCGAAGCCGCCCGCGCGTTCGCGCAGGTCGCCGCCGACATCCGCCGATCAGGACGCAAGCCGGCAGCGCGCGCTTTCGACGCACTGATCGCAGCAACCGCCAAGGCCAACGGACTTCCGCTCTACACCTTCAATGCCGACGACTTCCGCGGAGTAGCAGGTCTCGACATCGTCTCGCTGCCACCAGAACGCAGTGGTGCATAGACGAACCGGCGCATCCGAAGCGCCGCCGAGCGGATAGCGCCGCCCGATGACGGATGGCGACCGACCTACGGAACAGTCCGGCCGAGTCGTCGGCCGCGCTTCCGGGCGAAGCTGCCGAAGTGCCGCCGCACGATCTCGTCCCGCCCATACAGGCGCTATACCGCGACAGAACGTCAGCATTCATAACGCGCCGGCTGAGTGTTGACGGTATGTCGCGCTATTGCGTGCGATGGGGCGTCACCCGTTCGGCTGTCACATTCCTCCGGCGCCGGGTGTCCAATGGACAAGAAGACCCGAGGAGGACACCATGACCACGCCCGCGCAGACCACCGCCCAACGCCGGGCCGCCATCCGGGTGACCCCGAAGGAGCCCGACACGCTCTTCGACAAGGCGATCGCCTGGTATTGCCGGCGCACCTTCGGCCAGGTGCTCGACAACGCACTGGTCATGATGCACCACCGCAAGATGCTGACCGCAGTGTTCGGTTTCGAACGCAAGCTGGCCAAATGGGACCGCCTCGACCCCGACCTGAAGGTGCTGGCCGAGCTGACCGCGGCGTCGCGGATCGGGTGCAGCTGGTGCATGGACTTCGGCTGGTATGCCGCGCACAGCGCCGGCCTCGACACGAGCAAGCTGAGCGAGGTGCCCACGTGGCGCGACTCCACGGTGTTCACCGACATCGAGCGGCGAGTGATGGAGTATGCCGAGCGGGTCACCGCCACCCCGCCGGAGGTCCCGGATGAGCTGGCGTGGCAATTGCGGACGGAACTCGGCGATGCAGGATTCCTGGAGCTGACCATGATGATCGCCGTCGAGAACGAGCGGTCTCGCTTCAACCACGCGCTCGGCCTGACCAGCCAGGGCTTCAAGGATCACTGCGAGCTGCAGCGATGAGCGACGCGTTCCTCGAGCACCGCGGCCTGCTGTTCACGGTGGCCTACGAGATGCTCGGCAGCGCGGCGGACGCCGAGGACGTGCTGCAGGAGTCGTGGATCCGGTGGGACGCCGTCGACCAGGGGGCCGTGCGCGAGCCACGGGCATACCTGGTCAGGCTGGTGACGCGGCAGGCGCTGAACCGGCTGCGGAGCCTGAAGCGGCGGCGGGAGGAGTATGTCGGCCCGTGGCTGCCCGAGCCGGTGGCGACGGCCCCCGACGTGCTGGACGACGTCGAACTGGCGGAGTCGGTGTCGTTCGCGATGATGCTCGTGCTCGAGACGTTGGGGCCACTGGAACGCGCCGTCTTCGTGCTGCACGATGTCTTCGGCTTCCCGCACGACGAGATCGCGGCGGCCACCGGACGCACGTCGACGGCCGTCCGCCAGACCGCGTCCCGCGCCCGCAAGCACGTCGAGGCGCGACGCCCGCGCATGCAGGCGCCGGCCGACGCGCAGGAGGTCACCGCACGATTCCTCGAGGCGACCGGCACCGGTGAACTCCAGCCGCTGATGGATCTGCTGGCGCCGGACGTGGTGCTGCTGAGCGACGGCGGTGGCAAGAAGAAGGCGGCCCTGCGCCCGCTGCACGGCGCCCGGAACGTCGCGCGGTGGCTGCTCGGAGTGCTGCAGAAGGAATCGAATTCACGGTTCGACTACGAATGGAGCACCGTCAACGGTCAGGTGTCGGTGCTGATCCATCTCGACGGCGAACTCGACTCGGTGGCGACCGTGACGACCGAGGGCGGCCGGATCCGGGAGATCTATATGGTGCGCAACCCCGACAAGCTGCGATGGATCGACAAGGTGCAGGAGGTCCGTCGCTGACCGGTCGGGACCGACCGTCACGCCTTGCCGGAGTCCTTCACGCAGCGCACCGCCCACGGCAGTG
>CAYPQR010000629.1:0-2071 GCA_964412865.1 uncultured Intrasporangiaceae bacterium | reverse complement strand
CGGCGATGCCGATGCCGACGCCCTTCAGCGAGCGTTGCAGGCCGAGGACCAGGAAGCTGGTCGCGGCAATGCCGAGCATCGCCGCGAGCGACGTCCCGAGATAGTTGTCCTGGAGGGTGCCGATGCCGAACAGCACTCCGACGAGCGCGAACCCGCCGACGACGGCGAACCCACCCGCCATGACCAGCCGCTGCCGGGCACCGGTGATCATCGCGATGATCGCGACGGCGGCGATCCAGCCGCCGAGCGCGATGGGCAGTGCGCCGGCCGCGAGGCCCGCGCCCTTCGGATCCCTGTTGGTATAGGGGCGGATGTCCTGGGTGCTCACCGGGGTGTGCGTGGCCGTGCCGAGATGCGAGGCGGTCTGGGTGAGCAGCGAGGCCACGGCCCCACCGGCGGCCGACGCGTAATAGAGCCTGGTGCCGTGGTCGGTGACGACGAAGGCGCCGTAGACGGTGCGGTCCAGGATCTGTGCCTTGGCCGCGGCCGCGTCGGATGCGACGTAGAAGTCCCAGGTGTCCTGACCGGTCGTGTCCAGGGCCGTCTCGATCTGCGTCCGCTGCGCCGGGGAGGCGACGATCGTGATGGGCACATCCTTCGGCGCCGAGTGAATGCCCGGGAGGGCGAAGGCCGTGACCAGCGTGACCATGATGACGACGAGGGCGCCTCCCAGAGCCGCCATCCGCCGCCAGTCCGCGCCGGGTCCGCGGCGCCGAGTCGCAGGAGTTGGCATCTCATGCTCCTTTCCTTGGGAGATACGGTGCGTATCTCTTATAGATACGAACCGTATCTCCGTGGAATGCTCAGGTCAAGACACGGGCCGTGTCTAAAGGTAGGGTTGCCGTATGGCTGAGGCGAGGGTGCGACGACGAGATGACGTGCTCATGCGGGCGATCCGGGAGGCGACGCTCGCCGAACTGCGGGAGCACGGGTACGCGGGCGTGAGCTTCGAGGGGGTCGCCCGACGCGCGCAGACCAGCAAACCGGTGCTCTACCGGCGGTATCGCAACCGTGCTCAGATGGTGCTCGACGCGGTCGGCCAGACCGCCGTCGCCCGAATCGTCGCGCCGCACACCGGATCGCTGAGGGAAGACCTCATCGGCGTCCTCGTGCAGCTCTCGAAACTCTTCTCGCGCTTCCCGCCCGACGTCTACCGTGGCGTGCTGGGCGAGGCGGACGAGGCCATGCTGGACGACGCCCTGAACGCGTTCGGAGCGGTGAGCATTCACACCATGCGGACCGTCCTCGACGAGGCGCGCAGCCGCGGGGACCTCGGATCGGTGCCGCTGCCCGAACGCGTGGCACTGCTGCCGATCACGCTCCTGCGTCACGAACTGCTCCTGGGCCACTCCTCGAGCGCGAACGTCATCGAGGACATCGTCGACCAGGTCTGTCTGCCGCTGGTGCGGGCATCGAGCCGTCACGTGGAGCCCACCGAGTGACGTACGAGCGAGGACGCCGCGTCGGTGCGCGGCATACGGTGGGGGCATGGCGAGCATGGTGAGCACTCCCGATGAGCAGCCCGACGCAGCGAGGCCCCCGGCGTATGTCGACTGGGACCTCGCGGCCGCGACCGGGCGCCGCCTGGTCGCCGACGGCCCGAAGGTCGGCCCGCAGCAGGCACGAGCCGCCGTCGACGAGCTGCGGCGGGCCGCCGCCCGTGCCCACCAGCCGGTCGCGGATACCGCCCGGATGGACGCGTCGGCGGGCGCCGACAGTCCGGTGCACGTGATCGACCGGACGGCCTGGATCGACCTGAATGTCGCCTCCATGCGGGCGATGCTCGACCCGGTCATCGACAAGATCACCGCCAAGCGAGCGGCCGGCAGGCGTGCGCAGGCGGTGAGCGCGAAGGTCACCGGCACCGAGACGGGCGCGCTGATGGCGTTCCTCGCCGGCAAGGTGCTCGGGCAATACGACCTGGCGCCGGGCGGCCGGCCGAGCCTGTTGCTGGTCGCGCCCAACATCGTCGCCGCCGAGCAGGAACTGCAGGTCGACCCGAGCGACTTCCGGCTCTGGGTGTGCCTGCACGAGGAGACCCACCGGGTGCAGTTCACCGCCGTGCCCTGGC
>CAYPQR010000628.1:0-2071 GCA_964412865.1 uncultured Intrasporangiaceae bacterium | reverse complement strand
ACCGACCGTCACGCCTTGCCGGAGTCCTTCACGCAGCGCACCGCCCACGGCAGTGCCTCCAACCGGCCTGCGGGGATCGGGTCACCGCATACGTCGCAGGTGCCGTAGCTGCCCTCGTCGAGCTTCTCCAGCGCACGGACCACGTCGGCGCGCGTCTGCAGCAGCTTGTCGTGCACACCGACCTGGGAGAGGCGGTCGATCGCCATCTGCGTGCCGTCCCCGACGCGCTTGCCGAACGAGATGGTCGCCTGCTCCGACGGGGGCTTGGTCATGTCGGACATCTGCGCATCCATGTCGGCGAGCTTGCCGCGCAGCAGCTCGCGCACCGCAGCCTCGTCGAATTGCGTGCTCATCCATCCATCATCACCCACCGGCCCGCCGAGTGCACGTGCCGCGCCGTTGAGACGCTGGGCTCAGCGACATGCCAGCCGGCCGACACCGGATCCTCAGATGCCGCACAGGCCGGCGCGGGATGCTTGAGTCAGGCCGCGAACCGGCCGAGCCGGGCCGCTGCCGTGTGGCGACTTCCTCTCCCACCACGCGGCAGCAGTCCGAGCAGATGACCGACGTCAGTGGGAGTGGCGGCGCGGCAGTTTGCCCAGCAGTGCCGCCGGAGCCGAGCCGCCCTCCGCCGCGCTCTTGCCCGCGTGCTTCATCGCCCGCGTATAGATCGGGCCGGCGAAGCGCTTGCCGCGGTAGGCGACCCGCCCGTCGATGTCGGTGAGGATGATGAAGTGCCGGTGCCTCATCCCCTCGTATGCGACGGCGGCCACGTCCTGCGCCGACCTCGGAGCCTGCGTGATCATCTCGATGCCGGCCTGCTCCATCTCGGGGTCGCCGCCGTGGAAGGAGTCGGCCAGGTCGCTGCGGAAGAACGATGGGCAGATCACGGACACGTCGATGTGCCACGGTGCCAGCTCGTGCCGGATCGTCTCGGAGACGGCGACGACCGCCGCCTTCACCGCGTTGTATGACGACATCGACGGGGCGTGCACCAGCCCCGCCAGCGACGCCGTGTTGACGATGTGCCCCGACTTCGCGGCCTTCATCAGCGGCACGAAGGTGCGGCACCCGCGCACCACCCCCATCAGGTTGATGTCGATGATCCACTGCCAGTCCTCGATCGGGATGACGTCGATGCGACCGCCGGCCGCCACCCCGGCGTTGTTGACCAGCAGGTCGAGACCGCCGACGTTGTGCTCCACCCAGGTGCGTGCGGCGGCCCAGTCGTCGTCGCTGCGCACGTCGAGCTTGCGGTAGTCGACCCCGTCGGGCAGCACTCCCTCGGGTGCCTGCTCGTGCCGGTCGGTCACCAGCACCCGCGCGCCGTCGGCGGCCAGGAGGCGGGTGAGCTCCAGCCCGAGCCCGGAGCAGCCTCCGGTGATGAGGGTGCGTGCTCCGGCATACGACGTCGGCGGTGTGGCGATTGGGTTGCGCATGCGCCCAGCCTAGGTGCCGTCCCGCCGAGTGGACCACAAGAAGGCCGAGTGGAGCACGTATTCGCGCTCATACATGCTCCACTCGGCGGGTATGTGGTCCACTCGGCGGGTTCACTCGAAGAGCGCGCGGATGTCGTCGGCGGTGATGGCCCCCGACAGCGCGCCGCCCTCGTCGACCACGCGGGTGAACAGGTCGCGCTTGCGCTCCTGCAGCGCCACGACCTTCTCCTCGATCGTGTCGGTCGAGACGAGCCGATAGACGGTGACCGGTCGCTCCTGGCCGATGCGGTGGGCGCGGTCGATCGCCTGAGCCTCGGCCGCGGGATTCCACCAGGGGTCGAGCACGAAGACGTAGTCGGCCTCCGTCAGCGTCAGCCCGACGCCGCCCGCCTTCAACGAGATGAGGAACGCCGTCTGGTCGCCCTGCTTGAACTCGTCGATCACCTTCTGCCGCTTGGCGGTCGCCCCGTCGAGATAGGACGTGCTGACCCCGGCGTCGGTGAGCGACTGACGCACCATCTTCAGGTATGACGTGAACTGACTGAAGACCAGCGCCCGGTGGCCCTCCTGGCCGAGTTCGGTCAGCTGCTCGACGAGCAGCGCCGTCTTGGCGGAGCGCTCGGTCGCGGCAT
>CAYPQR010000627.1:0-2080 GCA_964412865.1 uncultured Intrasporangiaceae bacterium | reverse complement strand
TCGCCCGCATCTCGAGCACCGACGTCACCGAGGTGCTGCTGAAGGACAGCTTCCACGTGGCCACCCTCGACCACGATGCGCCGTTGATCGAGGAAGAGTCGGTCAAGTTCATCCGCCGGACCTGCCCGTCATGACCAGTCGCCTGTGTCCGTGCTCGGCAGCGCCCGCCCGGCCTGCGGAGGCAGCGCCGTGAGCGGCGACGGGCGTGAGCAGGCGGACTTCGACAGCCGGTTCGCACAGATCATCGAGGGACTGGAGCAGGAGTTGCATGGGCCCGAGGATGACGACGGCGAGGACGAGAGCCGCCGACCGCCGTCCGGCAAGCCGCAGGGCAGCAACCCGTCGACGTCGTGGAGCGCGGACGAGGCCGAGCACGGCGACGACGAGTCGCCGTCATCGGGCGAGCAGACCGACCCGATGGCGCAGCTGCCCTCGTCGTGGCGGATGCCGGCCGAGGGCATGTCCTACCTCGACGACGACGAGGACGACTTCGTGCCGCCGGAGCCCGACCCGCTGCCACGGGACGACCTGGGCTTCTGGGCGATCCTGACCACCCTGATCGGCGGGCCGCTGTGGGTGCTGTATCTCGCGATCTTCGCCCCCTACGCCCGCACCCTGTGGTGGGTGCTCGCCGTATGCACCTGCGTGGCCGGTGTCGTGCTGCTGGTGCTGCGCCAGCCGCACAGCCAGGACCTCGAGGACGACGACGTCGACGGGCCGCCCTGACGCCTGCCCAGGTCGGGCGGCCGCCGGTGGTCAGACAGCCTGAGCCTGATCGGCATCCCGGCGCGCCAGGTCGGCCGCGCCGATCATCCCGGCCTCGTTGCCGAGCGCGGCCTCCACGATGCGCGCCTCGGGCCGGTATCCGCGTCCGGCGAGATGCCGCCGGAAGGAGTCGCGTGCGGGCGTGAGCAGCATGTCACCGGCCGCGCTCACCCCGCCGCCGATGACGAACGCCCCGGGGTCGAGCGCGTCGGCCAGGTTGGCCAGACCCATCCCGAGCCACGTCCCGATCTCGGCGAGCAGTTCGGCGGCCACCGGGTCACCGCCACGGGCGGCCTCGGTGATGACCGGTCCGGTCAGGGCGGACAGTTCACCGTCGACCACCGCCGACAGATCCGCCGCCAACGGCGACCCGGCGGCGATCAGCGAGCGCGCCTCGCGCACGAGGGCGTTGCCGCTCGCATACTGCTCCCAGCATCCCCGGTTCCCGCACTCGCACCGGTGACCGTCGGGCATCACCTGCATGTGACCGAACTCGCCGGCGACGCCGAACCGCCCCCGCTGGATGCGGCCGTCGGTGAGGATGGCACCGCCGATACCGGTACCCAGGGTCACCATCACCAGATGCGTTTCACCCTGCACCCGGCCGAACCGTGATTCGGCCCAGCAGGCCGCGTTGGCGTCGTTGTCGACGAACACGGGCAGGTGCAGCCGCCCCACCAGCGCATCGCGCAACGGCTCGTGCCGCCACGACAGATGAGGCGCGAAGACGACGGTGGCGCGGTCGGCGGCCACGAATCCCGCGGCGCCGATTCCCACGGCGGTCACCGCGCCGCGGGCCGCCTCCAGCAACTCCTCGACCACATCGACGATGGTGTCCTCGACGACCCGCGCATTGGTCGACCGGTGCGGGGTGTCGCGCCGGGCGCGGTGACGCACACCGCCCTCGGCGTCGACCAGGCCGCCGGCCACCTTCGTGCCACCGATATCGATGCCGATCGCGAACTCAGACATCGTCTTCCCCGTCCCTGGTCTGCTCGTCTGTGGTCTCCTGCTGCGCGCGGCGGCGATCGTCGGCGAAGGCCTGCAGCCCTCCGGCCACCACGGTGAGCAGGTCTGCGACACGCTCGATCACCTCGGGCTGGATGGCCGCGACCACGCCTGCCGCACGGCACACGGGGCACACACCGCAGACGGTCTCCACGGCGTCGGATCCAGCACACGGACATTGCGGCCGGCCGCCCTCATCGGACCCGGCATGGTCCGCGGGGTGCTCGGAGTGCGCCTCGCCGCGTGCCCCCGACCTCGCCCAGGCGGACACCGCCTCCGCGAGCCGCCTCGCCTCCTCGGCGACCGG
>CAYPQR010000626.1:0-2083 GCA_964412865.1 uncultured Intrasporangiaceae bacterium | reverse complement strand
GGCCACGGCTTCTTGAAGTGGAACGTGATCGTCTTGCCGTGGCACTGCACGGCCTTGTCGTAGTACTTCTTGCCGTCGTTCTTGTAGGGCCCGTCATAGACCGGCAGACCCTTGCGCTTACCCGACTTCACCGTCGGGATGTCGAAGTACTTCAGCTTGTAGTTCGGCCCGCCCGTGATGACGTCGGTCGCGAAGGTGCGCGAGACGCCATACTTCACGTCCTCACAGGTGACCGGCTTGCCGTCCTGCCACTTCACACCGTCCTTCAGCGTGAACTTCCAGGTCTTGCCGCCATCGGACATCTTGCCCGTCCCGGTCGCCAGATCCGGCACCGGCGTGGTGGCCTTCTCCTTGTTCGACGTCACGGGGTATTGCACGAGGCTCCGGGAGAACAGCCTGCCCTCGTTGGCAAGTCCCGCTCCGGTGTACGTGCGCGCAGGATCGAGGTGGTCGAGCGACTTGTGGTACAGGTAGTACAGCGTGCCGCCCTTGGCGTTGCTGGTCTGCTTGCCTCCCCCGGCATTGTTGCTGTTTCCCCCGCCGCCACAGGCGGCCAGGGCCGTCGACGCGACGACAGCGACACCGACGGCCGAAATCGCCCTCTTACGTGAGCTCATGGATTCTCCTTGTGCTGATGATCGCTGCGCGGTGGTCGTGATCGCTGCGCGTGGTTCGGCCGAGACGGGCAATCGGCCAGATGAAAAATATTGACACAATCAGCACAGGTATGGGTCAAAATGAACGGGCGAGCCCGAATCGTTACCTCGCGTCCGCGTCGTGGATGGTGCGCCGCAACTGCTCCCACCGCGGCCCGAGGTTCGCCTCCCAACCTCGATCCGTGGGGTGGTAGTAGTCGGCCGAATCCTGCAGATCGTCGGGGAGGAACTGCTGGGGGCCGACCCCGGACGGCTCGTCGTGGGTGTAGCGGTATCCGTCCCCATGGCCGAGGGCGCTCGCACCGGCATACCCGGTGCCTCGCAGGTGAGGTGGCACCGCTCCCCCGCGCCCCTCACGCACATCGGTCAGCGCCGCGTTGATCGCGCTGTAGCTGGCATTCGATTTCGGGGCGAGTGCGTTGTGGACGACGGCCTGGCCGAGGATGATGCGCGCCTCCGGCATGCCGATCTGCGCGACCGCATGCATGGCCGCGACGGCGGTCTGCAACGCCGTGGGATCGGCCATCCCGACGTCCTCGCTGGCGGCGATGACGATCCGGCGGGCGATGAACCGCGGGTCCTCCCCGGCCTCGATCATCCGGGCGAGGTAGTGCAGTGCCGCGTCGACGTCGCTGCCGCGCATCGACTTGATGAATGCGCTGGCGACGTCGTAGTGCTGGTCGCCCGCGCGGTCATAGCGCACGGCGGCCGTGGCCATCGCCTGCTCCACCTGTGCGAGGCCGATCGTGATGGGCTCGCGTGCGCCCGGCGAGGCGTCGAGCGCCACGCCGGCAGAAGCCTCCAGTGCGGTGAGGGCCCGCCGTGCGTCACCGCCCGCCATGCGCACCAGATGGCTGCGTGCGTCGTCGTCGAGCGTCATGCGACCGGCCAGCCCCCGCTCCGCGATCACCGCGTCGTCGAGCAGCTCGGTGATGTCGTCGTCGTCCAGCGACGTCAGTCGCACCAGCACCGACCGGGACAGCAGCGGGGCGATGATGCTGAACGACGGGTTCTCGGTCGTCGCGGCGACCAGCACCACCAGGCGGTTCTCGACACCGGGCAGCAGCGCATCCTGCTGGGCCTTGCTGAATCGGTGGATCTCGTCGAGGAAGAGCACCGTCATGCGGCCGTAGAGGTCGCGCTCGCGGGTGGCCTGCTCCATGACGGCACGCACGTCCTTGACCCCGGCATTGATCGCCGACAACTCGACGAACCGCCGGTCCTCGGCGCCGGCGATCAGGTGCGCGAGCGTGGTCTTGCCCGTGCCGGGCGGACCCCACAGGATCGCCGACAGCGGCCCGGCGGCACCGCCTGCACCTTCGACCAGTCGCCGCAGCGGACTGCCCGGGCGAAGTGCCTCCTTCTGCCCCCGCACCTCGTCGAGTGTGCGCGGGCGCATACGGACGGCGAGCGGAGGCAGACCGGAG
>CAYPQR010000625.1:0-2084 GCA_964412865.1 uncultured Intrasporangiaceae bacterium | reverse complement strand
GAGCCGATAGGCTCGGGGGAGTCCGCCCAACGACCCCGCAGGAGCATTTGTGGCCAGTATCGATGCAGTCCTCGCCCGTGAAATCCTCGACTCCCGCGGCAACCCGACCGTCGAGGTCGAGGTCGCCCTCGACGACGGTGTCGTCGGCCGCGCCGCCGTGCCGTCCGGGGCGTCGACCGGGCAGTTCGAGGCGGTGGAGCGCCGCGACGGTGATTCCGCGCGATATCAGGGCAAGGGCGTCGAGGACGCCGTCGACGCGGTGGCGGAGGAGATCACCCCCCACCTGCTCGGCTACGACGCGAGCGAGCAGCGCCTGGTCGATCAGGTGATGATCGACCTCGACGGCACGCCCAACAAGGGCAAGATCGGCGCCAACGCCATCCTCGGCGTCTCGCTCGCCGTCGCGAAGGCCGCGGCCGACTCGGCCGACCTGCCGCTGTTCCGCTACGTCGGCGGGCCCAACGCCCACCTGCTGCCGGTGCCGATGATGAACATCCTCAACGGCGGCGCCCACGCCGACTCCAACGTCGACATCCAGGAGTTCATGATCGCCCCGATCGGCGCCGAGTCGTTCCGCGAGGCGCTGCGGTGGGGCGCCGAGGTCTACCACGCCCTGAAGAAGGTGCTGAAGGAGAAGGGCCTGTCGACGGGCCTCGGCGACGAGGGCGGGTTCGCGCCCGACCTGCCGTCCAACCGTGCCGCCCTCGACCTGATCGTCGAGGCCATCAAGCAGGCCGGCTATGAGCCGGGGAGCCAGGTGGCCCTCGCGCTTGACGTCGCCGCCAGCGAGTTCGCCGACGGTGGCCGTTACACCTTCGAGGGCGAGCAGAAGACCGCGCAGGAGATGACCGCCTACTACGCCGAGCTGGTCGACGCATACCCGCTGGTGTCGCTCGAGGACCCGCTCGACGAGGAGGACTGGGACGGCTGGACTCACCTGACGCAGCAGCTGTCCGACAAGATCCAGATCGTCGGCGACGACCTCTTCGTCACCAATCCGGAACGCCTGCAGCGCGGCATCGACTCCGGCGCCGCCAACGCGCTGCTGGTCAAGGTCAACCAGATCGGCTCTCTCAGCGAGACCCTCGACGCCGTCACCCTCGCACAGAGCAACGGCTTCCGCTGCATGATGAGCCACCGCAGCGGCGAGACCGAGGACACCACGATCGCCGACCTCGCCGTCGCGACCGGATGCGGCCAGATCAAGACCGGCGCCCCGGCCCGGTCCGACCGTGTCGCGAAATACAACCAGCTGCTGCGCATCGAAGAAGAACTCGACGACGCCGCCGTCTATGCGGGGGCCGGTGCCTTCCCGCGGTTTACCGCCAAGGCCTGAAGTCGGTAGGACAGGAGAACGCCGATGGCACGTGACGTCCGCTCGTCGAGCCGCCCCGTGGGCCGCTCCAAGAGCGGGTCGTCGCGTGCCTCGAGCCGTCCGAGTCTCGGCACCGCGACTCGGGGCAGGAGCACGTCGCGCGCCGTGAAGCCGAAGCGGCGCCCGCGCTCGCTGCGACGCATGACCATCCTCGGAGCGCTGGTCGTCTTCCTCGCCGTGATCATCACGCCGACGCTGCACACCTATCTGCAGCGCAAGTCACAGATCCAGCACCTCACCGAGAAGGTCGCCAGCCAGCGCCAGGACGTCGCGTCGAAGAAGGCGCAGCTGCAGAAGTGGAAGAACGACGCCTACGTGCGCAAGCAGGCGCAGAAGCGGCTCGGCTTCGCCAAACCCGGCCAGCCCCTGACCGTCGTGGTCGACAAGCAGAACCTGCCGCACCACGTCAAGACCACCGGCAACGGGGTGTCGGTGAAACTGCCGTGGTATGGCAAGATCTGGCAGTCCACGCTCAACGCCGACAAGCACCAGCCGGCGGGCCGATGACCGAATCACGTGTATCCCAGGCCGATCTGGACTGGGTGCAGGCACAGCTGGGCCGCGTGCCGCGCGGAGTCGTCGACGTCGCATACCGCTGCCCGTGCGGATGCCCGGCAGTGCTGCGCACCATGCCGAGATTGCCTGACGGCACACCGTTTCCGACGATGTTCTATGCGACGTGCCCTCGGCTGACCGGCGCCATCGGCAC
>CAYPQR010000624.1:0-2085 GCA_964412865.1 uncultured Intrasporangiaceae bacterium | reverse complement strand
CGGCGCATGACGAGCACGAACACCACCAGGCTGACCGTCTCGACGAGCACCTGGGTGAGGGCGAGATCCGGCGCGCCGTGCAGCAGGAACAGCGTGGCGGTGCCGTATCCGGTGACCCCGACGAGCACGACCGCCTTCAGGCGCCGTCGGGAGCGTGCGGTGAGGATCGCCGCGACGATGACGGCGGCGCTGACGACGAGCTGCCCACCGTTCTCGGCGACATAGACCGAGCTCGCGCCACCGATCGCCGCCAGCACGGCCGACCCGGGCAGCAGCACGACGACCAGCAGGATGATCATCAGGTAGAACGTCACGGAGCCGCGCTGGGTCAGACCGGTGATCTCGACCGCGGCGCGATCGAGCCGGCGCATCAGCCGGCGGTAGCCGCCCTCGGTGCTCCAGTCCACCCCGAGTGCCACCTGCACCGTGGCGAACCCCGTCCTGCGCCAGAACAGCACGAGGCCGATGGCCAGGGAGCACATCGACAAGGCGAGGGCCAGCCCCGGTTCGTGCCAGAGGGCGAGACCGGGGTGATGGCCGCCGACGGGCAGTTCGTCCGAGTATGAGCCGAGCACGCGATTCAGCGGTCCGCTGAGGAAACCGAGCGCGAGGGATGCGGCCGCGAGGATCGCCGGTGATGCCGCGAACCCGGCCGGGACGGGGCGCACGTGTGACGGGTCGGCTCCGGCCTTGCGGGCGAACGCGCCCCACAGGAACCGAGCGGTGTAGGCGACGGTCAGCGCCGAGCCGAGGACGACGCCGATCAGCACGGTCGTGCCGGCGAGCCTTCCCAGGCCGGTGCCGTCGCCGTGCCGGGCGACGCCGATCAGCGCGCCGTAGACGCTCTCCTTGACGACGAAGCCGATCAGGGGCGGCAGCCCGGCCATGGACGCCCCCGCCAGGATCGCCGCACCTGCCACCACCGGCATACGGCGAGCGACCCCGCTCAGCCGGCGCAGGTCGCGGGTGCCGCACTGCCGGTCGACGATGCCGACCACGAGAAACAGGGTCGCCTTGAACAATGCGTGCGCGAGCAGCAGCGCGAGGCCGGCCAGCGCGGCCGCCCGGGTGCCGATGCTGACCACGACCATCAGGAAGCCGAGCTGGCTGACCGTGCCGTAGGCGAGCAGCAGCTTGATGTCGAACTGCCGCAGCGCGCGCCAGCCCCCGAGCAGCATGGTGGCCACGCCGAGGGTCAGCAAGGTGGCGCGCCATCCCGGCACGTCCGCGAAGGCGGGCGCGAGCACGGCGACCAGGTAGACGCCCGCTTTGACCATCGCGGCCGCATGCAGGTAGGCGCTGACGGGAGTGGGTGCCGCCATCGCGTTCGGCAGCCAGAAGTGGAAGGGGAACTGCGCCGATTTCGTCACGGCCCCGGCCAGCAGCAGCATGACCGCGACGTCGACCGCGATGCCGCTCGGCGGGTCGGCGAGCAACTGGCTGATGCGGAATGTGCCGGCGTCCACCCCGAGCAGCAGGATCCCGACCAGCATGGCCAGGCCGCCGAGCGTGGTCACGATCAGAGCCTGCATCGCCGACTCTCGGCTCGCCTGCCTCGTCGGGCTGTGCCCGATCAGCAGATAGGAGAAGATCGTCGTGAGTTCCCAGAAGACATACATCAACAGCAGGTCGTCGGAGATCACCAGGCCGAGCATCGCGCCCGCGAAGGCGACGAACGTGCCGGCGAACGCCGGCACGCCGGGGTCGTCCTCGTCGAAATACCACGCGCAGTAGAAGAGCACCAGAGCACCGACCCCGGTGACCAGCAGCACCATCACCCACTGCAGGGCGCCGACCGAGAAGGCGAGGTCGAGACCGAGCCGGGGCACCCAGCGGATGACCTCGGTCTCTCTCGTGCCATCCACCGCGGCGCCCCTCCACGCCGTGACCGCCCAGACGAAGGAGGCCGCGGGGACGGCGGCCAGCAGCCAGAAGACTCGCTTCCCGAAGGATCTGACCAGGTAGGGCGCGGCGCCCGCTGCGACGGCATGCGCGAGCAGCAGAGCGAGCATCGAGTCTCCTGGGTGCGGTCAGGCTGTGCGCCCATCTTAGGGGGCGGTCGCGGCGACTCCGGACCGGAAGAGC
>CAYPQR010000623.1:0-2089 GCA_964412865.1 uncultured Intrasporangiaceae bacterium | reverse complement strand
AGCGACTCCAGCGGCGTCCGCTTCGGGAAGGACGGGTTCATGATCGGGTATTGCGAGGCGTCGTCGGGGTGGCTCGCCGGGTCGGCGCTCAGTTCCAGCCACACGGCATTGTCGGCGCGACCCTCCAGCGCCTTGTCCCGTCGGTTGCGGTACGCCTCAGACGGGTCTATCTGCCGCGGTGGTGTGCCCATGAAGAACAGTAGCGCGCCAAACTTGTGTCGCGCCTGGTTCGTTGCCGCGATCATGTCCTCCAGCGACTTGGTATCGAGGATCTGCGCCTCGTCGAACACCTCGACGTCGATCTCGTCGAAGCCACGACCAAAACCCATCGCTCGGGCGCCGAACATGATCTTCGACCCGTTACGGAATACCACCTCTTGCTCACCGTTGGAGGCACGGATGGCCGGCTTGCCCCGGCCATCCAGCGCGATGTAGGGCGCCACCTTCCTGCGCCGGCAGATGCCTCGGAGTGTCGTGAACGTCTTGGTCGACGTCCGCAGGTGGTGAGCCGTCCACACGACCTGCAGGCCGGGGAACAGGATGCACATGATCGCCAGCAGAGAGAGGACGAAGTATGTCTTCCCCGTCTGCCTGGGGACGCTCATCCCAATGCCGCCGACAGTCGCGGCGTACTTGCCGCTCTTGTCCAGGCCGAGGCACACCGTGCCAAGCTGCGACTGCCACCAGTCGAAGCGGATGTCGAGGTCCGCGCCCTTCCGCTCGACCATCGGCCAGACGGTCTTGACTATCCCCTTCGGGTAGACGAAATGGCGCGCCTGCTCAGACAGCCGAGGCGTCGAAGTCGCCGGGCTCGAGGATCTGGCTGCCATCCGCCTGGTCCTCCTGCTCGTCCTTGGCGTCGATTGCCTCGATCTCGCGGGCGACGTCGGCCAGGCGCTTCGTCAGCGCGGCGAGGTCTCGGGCTGGCGTGTTCGGGTGCTCGACAGCCACGGCGATCCGATCCCGCATCGCCGCCAGCAGCTCGCGGTGGCTGCCCGAGGCGGCGGCCTGAGACACGGTCTTGGGCTTCGCCTTCGGCGCCTTCTCGTCGGCGCCCACCGCACGCAGCGTTGCGGTCGTCTTGCGTGGCATCTAGGACACCTCCTCGAACAGCCTGTGCGGGTCGTTGGCGCCACGCACGGCGTTGCACCACAAATGGGCCAACCTCAGGTTGGACGGCGAGTGGTCGGGGATGAGCATGTGCGACTGCGGGATGATGTGATCCAGGGTGGCGGACCAAAGATCGCCATTCGGCGCTTCGGGCTCAACGGGCTCAAGGCAAAGCTGACACGTCCAGCCGTCGCGCTCGTAGATCGCCACGCGATCCCGACGGGATATGCCGAAGCGGCCGGCGCTCAGTCGCTGTCGAGACTTCGCCAAGCGCCTCGCACATCGTTTGCTGCAGCACTTGGGGGCAACGCCCGTGACTCGCCAATCGTGAATGAACGGCGTCCCGCACCAGCCGCACTCCGCGGCGAGGAAGCCGCGCCGAGTGGGGGTCACTTCGACCACCGGGGCGGTCGTAGACTTGTCGAAGCGGACCGGACCGACCATCTCTTTGCCCTCGTTCGGCAGTCGGCCATAGGTCACGACGTAGCGGCATCGATAGGAGCAGACCACGCGGCGAGACTTGTTGCGTGAGGTCGACTTCTCGACCCGAGAGCCGCAGACGGAGCATGGGACCAGCTCGACGGCGTGCCGGTCAGAGTAGAACTCCTGCACGTAATGCGCAGGGCACAGGCCGTGGGCTGCCTTCGGCCGTGAGCATCCAGTGATTGCGCACGGCGTCCCGCCGAGGTTGCGTGCGTACCATCGTTGACACTTCTTGGAACAGTACTTCCTGGGGCGGCCCTTGCCCTCGTAGGGCGGGATGGGCTCACAGCAGACAGGACAAGGGGTAGCATCGGCCATGTCGACTCCTGAGGTCGGCCACGACCCCGGACGGTTACCGCCGTCGCGGGGTCACTTCGATTTGGGAAAAGTTCTAGAGAGAGACCGGCCCTACACCAGCGGTGCGGCGAGTCTGGCGGCGAGGGGGTCCCTGGGGTGGGTCCGTCTCGTCCGCCTCGTCAGTCGAGCGCGCCGCTGC
>CAYPQR010000622.1:0-2102 GCA_964412865.1 uncultured Intrasporangiaceae bacterium | reverse complement strand
GGTCTCGATACGCTCGCCCAGGGGCTCGCTACTCGACCAGCTCGGGGGATACTCGATCAGCAGTCGCCGAGGCGAGTATGCAGCGTGTCGAGTTCGGTGCGCAGCTGGTCGGGCAGCTGGGCGCCGAACTTGGCGAACCACTCCTCGATCTGTGGCAGTTCCTGTTGCCACTCCGCCTCGTCGACCTCGAGCGCCTGCGCCAGTTGCGCCGGGGCGATGTCGAGCCCGCTGATGTCGATCGAGTCGGCCGTCGGCACATACCCGATCGGGGTCTCGCGCGCCGAAGCCGTGCCCTCGATGCGCTCGACGATCCACTTGAGGACGCGGGTGTTCTCGCCGAAGCCCGGCCAGAGAAAGCCTCCGTCGGCGTCGCGGCGGAACCAGTTGACGTAGTAGATGCGCGGCAGCTTGCTCGCGTCGGCGTTCTTGCCGATGTCGATCCAGTGGCCGAGGTAATCGCCGGCGTTGTAGCCGATGAACGGCAGCATCGCCATCGGGTCACGCCGCACCACACCGGTCTGTCCGACGGCCGCGGCGGTCGTCTCGGACGAGAGCGTGGCGCCCATGAAGGTGCCGTGCGACCAGTCGCGTGCTTCGGTCACCAACGGGATCGTGGTCTTGCGTCGTCCGCCGAAGAGGATCGCGGAGATCGGCACACCCTGCGGGTCGTCATACTCCTCGGCGAGCGTCGGACACTGCGAGATCGGCGTGCAGTAGCGGCTGTTCGGGTGAGCGGCGGGCTCGTCGGAGTCGGGCGTCCAGTCCTCGCCCTTCCACGACGTCGCGTGCGCCGGCTCGCCCTCGAGCCCCTCCCACCAGACATTGCCGTCGTCGGTGAGCGCCACGTTGGTGTAGATCGAGTGGCCGCCCCGCAGCGTCGCCATGGCGTTGGGGTTGGTCTTCTCGTTGGTGCCGGGGGCGACGCCGAAGAAGCCCGCCTCGGGGTTCACGGCATACAGCCGCCCGTCCGTGCCGAACCGCATCCACGCGATGTCGTCACCGATCGTTTCGGCCTTCCAACCGGGCAGCGTGGGCTGCAGCATTGCGAGGTTCGTCTTGCCGCAGGCACTCGGGAAGGCCGCGGCGACGTAGTAGGACTTCCCTTGCGGCGACGTCAGTTTGAGGATGAGCATGTGCTCGGCCATCCAGCCCTCGTCGTGGGCGATGGCGCTCGCGATCCGCAGCGCGTAGCACTTCTTGCCGAGCAGGGCGTTGCCGCCGTATCCCGAGCCGTAGGACCAGATCGTGCGCTCCTCGGGGAAGTGCACGATGTATTTCGTGTCGTTGCAAGGCCAGGGCACGTCCTGCTGTCCCGGCTCCAGCGGGGCGCCGACCGAGTGCAGCGCCGGCACGAAGTCGGCCTGCAACTCCTCCATGCGCTCCAGCACGGGTGCGCCGATCCGGGTCATGATGCGCATGGACGCCACGACGTATTCGCTGTCGGTGATCTCCACACCGAACATCGGCTGCTCGGCGTCGAGATGGCCCATGACGAAAGGGATCACATACATCGTGCGTCCCCGCATCGAGCCGCGGAAGAGGCCGGTCAGGATGCCCTTCATCTCATCCGGGTCCATCCAGTTGTTGGTCGGTCCGGCGTCCTTCTCCTCGCGTGAGCAGATGAAGGTCGCCTTCTCGCGTCGGGCGACGTCGCTGGGGTCGGACACGGCGCGGTAGGAGTCGGGTCCCAAGCCGTCGCTCAGGCGGATGAAGGTGCCGGCTTCGACGAGTGTGTCGGTGATGCGGGTCCACTCCTGCGGTGAACCGTCGACCCATACCACCTTGTCGGGCGTCGTCAGTTCGGTGATGTCGTCGACCCAGGTGGCGAGGGCCTTGTGTGTGGTGCCGGCTGCAGTCATGTGCTCGACCATCCTTTGTGGTGCGACTGGCGATTCCCTGTCACGGCGTCAGCGTCCCCGATCGTGCGGGGGAGGCCGTGTCGTGGCACCGAACGTACGCCGCATCGCTATGCCGGAGGTGTGCGCGCGACATTGTTGACTGTGACGCATGTCACAACCGGGGGCGGCTTTGTGTGCTTGGCGCACGCCGACGCCGCGAAGGCGACGAACCCGCTGGCATTCGCACAAACCCGCACATCGGGC
>CAYPQR010000621.1:0-2107 GCA_964412865.1 uncultured Intrasporangiaceae bacterium | reverse complement strand
GGATGTGCTCCCGCCAGTCCCATCCACGCTCCCTCCGCATGTCCCCCGCCCCTCCTATACGTCTGCTCAGCACGGTCGGCTCGCCGGCCTGATCAAGTACTTTCCGGTCAGCGCTTGCTCCTTCGTCTCGTGCTACTCGACCAGCTGTTGGCCGGATCGTGAGACGAGGTTCCACGATCCGGCCGTATGCGGCATACTCGCTGCCGTGATGCACCTCGGGTCCGCGGTTACCACCGCTGCGGAGATTATCGACTAGCGCGTCGGATTCCTGTCCGGCGCGCAACCTCCCGTTACCCCGGGAGGTTTTTTCGTTCCCGGACAGCATCCCGGCCCGGGGCGAGCGGCGGACAAGACTCAGCAGGACCCAGGCCGTGACGGGACGACCCCGACGTGGTCACGGTGCAGCAAGGACGGCCGGTTTGCAGGCTCGGATGGAGGATCTCCGGGTCTGCAAACTCGGCCGGCCGACCACCGATCGACGAGCGGATGGCGCAGCCATGAGTGAATTCCACGTCTATGACACGACGTTGCGTGACGGAGCACAGCAAGAGGGTCTCAACCTCTCGGTCACCGACAAGTTGACGATCGCAGGTCTGCTGGACGACCTCGACGTGGGATACATCGAGGGGGGCTGGCCGGGCGCAAACCCGAAGGACACAGAGTTCTTCCGCCGCGCGGCCGACGAGCTGCACCTGAGCCACGCCCAGCTCGCGGCATTCGGCTCGACGCGCCGCGCCGGGGCAGTGGCTGCGGAGGACCCGCAGGTGCGCGCGCTGCTCGACGCCGGGACCGATGTCGTGACCTTGGTGGCGAAGTCGCACGTGCGTCACGTCACCGACGCCCTGCACACGACGCTCGACGAAAACCTTGCGATGATCGGTGACACCGTGAGTTTCCTTGTCGCAGAGGGCCGCACCGTCTTCCTCGATGCCGAGCACTTCTTCGACGGGTTCGCGCTCGACAGCGGGTATGCGATGGAGGTGGTGCGCACCGCGTCGTCGGCGGGAGCATCGGTGGTCGTGCTGTGCGACACGAACGGGGGCATGCTTCCGCCGCAGGTGACGGACGTCGTCGGCAAGGTGCTCGCCAACTGCGACACCCGCCTCGGCGCCCACTGCCACAACGACACCGGCTGCGCCGTCGCCAACAGTCTTGCCGCGGTCGACGCCGGTGCGATGCACGTGCAGGGCACCGTGAACGGCTACGGCGAACGCACCGGCAATGCCGACCTCGTGACGGTGGTGAGCAACCTGCAACTGAAGCAGGGTCGCGAGGTGGTCGATCCAGGCTGCCTCGCCCAAGCGCTGCATCTCAGCCACGCCATCAGCGAGGTCACCAACATCGCACCGCATGGCCGCCAGCCGTATGTCGGCGCGAGCGCGTTCGCGCACAAGGCCGGACTGCACGCCAGCGCGCTGAAGGTGGACCCCGACCTCTATCAGCACACCGACCCGGCGCTTGTGGGCAACTCGATGCGCACGCTGGTCTCTGACATGGCCGGTCGCGCCAGCATCGAACTCAAGGCGGGTGAGCTGGGATTCGATCTGTCCGGCGAACCGGACCTGATCGCCCGGATCGTCGCGCGGGTCAAGGCGATGGAGCAGGAGGGATGGACCTTCGACGCCGCCGACGCGTCGTTCGCGCTGTTGCTACAGGAGGAGATCACGGGCGAGCGACCGACCTACTTCGACACCGAATCCTGGCGGGTCATCACCGAACTCCGTGGGGACGAGCCGGTCTCGGAGGCGACGGTGAAACTCACGGCGGCCGGCCGCCGGGAGGTGGCGACGGGGGAGGGCAACGGGCCCGTCAACGCACTGGACCATGCCCTGCGCGACGCGCTCGCCGCGGCATACCCCGAGCTGGCGCAGTTCGAGCTGGTCGACTTCAAGGTGCGTATCCTCGACGCGTCGCACGGCACCGACGCCACGACCCGGGTGCTGATCGAGACCAGCGACGGCGGCCGGACATGGCAGACGCTGGGAGTCGCACCCAACATCGTCGAGGCGAGTTGGACCGCGCTGGTCGATTCGTTCAGCTACGGCCTGCTGCGCCACGGTGTGACCCGCCGCTGACCGCGAGAGGCATACTTCCGCGCCGACCGGCA
>CAYPQR010000620.1:0-2107 GCA_964412865.1 uncultured Intrasporangiaceae bacterium | reverse complement strand
TTTCATGATCCTCTTCCACGTCGATCCTGAGTGCCGCACAGCGGCTCGAATTGCCATACGCTAACACCGGAATCGGCCCGGAAGGGGTTCCTGAAACGGGGTATGTTCGCCGTTCGGCGATCACCGCAGGGCGGGGACGGCGGCGCCGGGTGCGCGGTCGCTATACAGTGCACGTGTGAGTGACGCCGGTGAGCTGCCCCCGGGCGCCGTCGCGCCGTCGGGAGGGCTCGGCGCGGCGCAGATCCGGCAGCTCGCCGATCGGCTCGGGGTGCGCCCCACCAAGACCTGGGGCCAGAACTTCGTCATCGACGCCAACACCGTGCACCGCATCGTGCGCCTGGCGCGGGTCGGGCCGGATGACCACGTCGTCGAGGTCGGCCCCGGCCTCGGGTCGCTCACGCTCGCGCTGCTGCGGCAGGCGGGCCGCGTGACCGCGATCGAGGTCGACCCGGTGCTCGCGCGGGCGCTGCCCGAGACGGTCGCCGCGCACCTGCCCGACCGTGCCGACCGGCTGCACCTCGTGCATGCCGACGCGCTCGCCGTCGATGCGCTCGCCGGGCCACCGCCGACGGCCCTGGTGGCCAACCTGCCATACAACGTGTCGGTGCCGGTGGTGCTGTCGTTCCTGGAGCGGTTCGCCTCGATCGCGCGCGTGCTGGTGATGGTGCAACTCGAGGTGGCCGAGCGGCTCGCCGCGGGCCCGGGCAGCAAGGTCTACGGCGTGCCGAGCGTCAAGGCCGCGTGGTATGCGCAGGTGCGGCTCGTCGGCCGCGTCGGGCGCGACGTGTTCTGGCCGTCGCCCAACGTCGACTCCGGTCTGGTGGAGCTGGTGCGACGTCCGGCGCCGCCGTCGTCGGCACCCCGGGAGGACGTGTTCGCGGTGGTCGACGCCGCCTTTGCGCAGCGCCGCAAGACGCTGCGTGCCGCGCTCGCGGGGTGGGCCGGGTCGGCGCAGCAGGCGGAGGAGGTGCTGCGCCGCGCGGGTGTGGATCCGCGGCTGCGCGGCGAGCGGCTGCGCATCGACGAGTTCGCCGCGATCGCTGCGGCGCGCACGGCATAGGGTGACTGCATGACCACGGCCCGACACAGTCTGCGCCCACCGGCGGACGGCATCCTGCCCTGCGCGCCGCGAGGCGGCGTGCAGCGGACTGCGGGGGGCTGCCGGCGGTCATGAATTCTGTGCGCACCATCCTCGGCGTGACGGTTCGCACGCCGGCCAAGGTCAATCTCGAGCTGCGTGTCGGCCCGCTGGAGGATCACGGATACCACGGCCTGTCGACGGTGTTTTATGCCGTCGATCTCACCGACAACGTCACGGTCTCGGAGGCGGGCGAGTGGGGCTGCACGGTCGTCGGCCCCTATGCCGACCGGGTGCCGACCGACGAGTCCAACCTCGCCGTGCGGGCGGTGCAGCTGGTCTATGAGCGCTATGGCTTCACCGGCGCGGCGCACCTCACGATCGACAAGTCGATCCCGGTCGCCGGCGGTATGGCGGGTGGTTCGGCCGACGGAGCGGCCGGCCTGGTGGGCGTCGACGCGCTGCTGGACGCGGGGCTGTCCAAACACGACCTGCAGGAGCTGGCCGCGGAGCTGGGCAGCGACGTCCCGTTCGCGCTGTTCGGCGGCACCGCGCTCGGCTCCGGGCGGGGCGAGCACCTGGCGCCGATCCTGACGCAGGGCCGCACCGAGTGGGTCTTCGCGATCCGCCACGAGGGGCTGTCCACTCCGGCGGTCTATGCGGAGTGCGACCGGCTGCGCGAGGGCACGCCGGTGCCGCCGCCGCAGCCCTCGCAGGACCTGATGGCGGCGCTGCGCGCGGGTGACGTGGAGAGCCTCGCGGCCTGCCTGCACAACGACCTGCAGCCCGCCGCGTGTTCGCTGCTGCCCGAGCTGGAGACCACGCTGCAGGTCGGCCACGACAACGGGGCGCTGCAGGGCATCGTCTCGGGCTCGGGGCCGACGGTGGCGTTCCTGTGCCGCGACCGTGCCGACGCCCTGGAGTTGATGGTCGCGCTCACTGCGTCCAAGTCCTGCGACGAGGTGGTGCGGGCGTGTGGCCCGGCGCACGGCGCCCACGTCGTCCAAGACGTCCGCATGACCTGACCAG
>CAYPQR010000619.1:0-2110 GCA_964412865.1 uncultured Intrasporangiaceae bacterium | reverse complement strand
AGCCACGCCGAGGCCGTGCGGGAGCAGTTGCCGGAGCTGGGGGAGGACGACCTGCTGGTCGAGCCGTCGCCCCGCGAGTCGATGCCGGCGATCGGCCTGGCGGCCGCGATCATCGAGCAGCGCGATCCCGACGCCGTGCTGGGCTCGTTCGCCGCCGACCACGTGATCGGCGACGACGACGCCTTCCGCGCCTGCGTGACCGAGGCGGTCGCTGTCGCACGCACGGGTGCTCTGGTCACCATCGGGATCACCCCGAAACACGCCTCGACCGGGTTCGGCTACATCGAGACCGGCGAGCCGCTGCAGGTGCCCGGGGCGCCTCGCGCCCTCGGGGTGACGGCATTCGTCGAAAAACCCGACCCCCTCACGGCCGAGGAGTATGTGCGCAGCGGCGACTTCCGCTGGAATGCGGGAATGTTCGTCGTCAGGGCGTCGGTGCTCCTCGACATGCTGGAGTATTACCAGCCCCTGCTCGCCAAGTATGTGCGGCAGATCGCCGCGAACCCGTGGCGGCTGCCCGAGCTGTGGCCGCGACTGACGAAGATCCCGATCGACAACGCGCTCGCGGAGCCCGCGGCCGTCGACGGCAAGGTCGCGGTCATCCCGGGCGACTTCCCCTGGGACGACGTCGGAGACTTCGCCTCGCTGGCCAGCCTGCTGGTCGAGTCGGCCGACGCACCCGGTGTCAAGGTGCTCGGCGAGAGCGAACTGGTCGTCATGCAGGACGCCACGGGGGTGGTCGCGCCACGCTCGGGCCGCACCGTCGTCGCACTCGGTGTCGACGACGTGGTGGTTGTCGACACGCAGGACGCGGTGCTGGTCACCAACCGCGACCACGCGCAGGACGTCAAGAAGATCGTCCAGCAACTCAAGCTGACCGGCCGCGAGAACCTCACCTGAGCTCCCGCCACGCGTCGACCGGCGCCCATATGGTGCGACTCAAGGGCGGCGACACACCCCGGTTGCGGCTGCGACCCCTGGGGTGTGCCGGCGCCCCGAGCGCCTAGGCTCGCCTTGTGGTGGATCTGCGCTCGCGTGCCCTGGACATCGGTTATCGGTCGGTGCTGCGACCCGCGCTGTTCCGCATCGGCTCGGGCGACGCCGAGGCGGCCCACCATGCCACGCTGCGCCGCATCGAACGGCTCGCGGAGCGGCCCCGGGCGCTGGCGGCGGTGCGCCGCCTGCTGGAGGCGCCGCCGTCGCCGGTGACGGTCGCGGGCATCGACTTCCCGAACCGGGTCGGCGTCGCGGCCGGTATGGACAAGAACGGCGTCGGCGCGAGGGCGTGGGGCGCCCTGGGGTTCGGGCACATGGAGCTCGGCACCGTCACCGCCCAGGCGCAGCCGGGCAATGACCCGCCGCGGCTCTTCCGGCTGCGGCACTCGCAGGCCGTGATCAACCGGATGGGGTTCAACAACGACGGGGCACAGGCGCTCGCCGACCGGTTGCGCACCGGGGGCCCACTCGACATACCCGTCGGGGTGAGTCTCGGCAAGACCAAGGTGACACCGGTCGAGGAGGCCGTCGAGGACTACCTCGCCTCGCTGCGCGCCCTCGACGGCGTCGCCGACTACATCGCGGTCAACGTCTCGAGCCCCAACACGCCGGGTCTGCGGTCGCTGCAGGACAAGGAGCCGCTGGCCGAACTGCTCGCCTCGTTGGTCACCACGGCCGGCGAGCTCGCCCGCGAACGCGAGGCCGACCTGGGCGCCATACGGCATCACTCGATGCACGTCGACGCGATGACCGACGGCAGCGCGGCGCTCGGACAGATCCCCACCCCGCAGCGGCGGCCCGAACCGGTCTTCGTCAAGATCGCCCCCGACCTGACCGACGGCGCCATCGACGACGTGCTCGAGGTGGCGCAGCGGGCCGACGTCAGCGGGATCATCGCCACCAACACCACCATCGAGCGCGACGGCATCGCCGACGCCGACCTTCCCCTCGCCTCCGAGGCGGGCGGCCTCTCCGGTGCGCCGCTGACCCGGCGGGCGCGCTACGTCGTGGAGCGCGTCGCCGCCCGCACGCCGCTGCCGGTGATCGGGGTCGGCGGCATCATGAGCGCCGACGACGGGCAGGCGCTCATCGACGTCGGAGCGTCGCTGGTGCA
>CAYPQR010000618.1:0-2113 GCA_964412865.1 uncultured Intrasporangiaceae bacterium | reverse complement strand
GCGTCGAGGGAGCCGAACCCGGTGACCTGCTCGTGGTCGACATCGTCGACATCGGCTATGTGCCGCAGACCGAAGGCCCCAACTGCGGTGAAGGCTGGGGCTATTCCGGCATCTTCGCCAAGGTCAACGGCGGCGGTTTCCTCACGGACTACTTCCCGGACGCCTACAAGGCCATCTGGGACTTCCACGGCCAGAAGTGCGAGTCGCGACACATTCCCGGTGTGCAGTACACGGGCATCCAGCACCCGGGCCTCGCCGGAACTGCGCCGTCGCCCGAACTGCTCGCACAGTGGAACAAGCGTGAGCAGACCCTGATCGACACCGACCCGCACCGGGTGCCGCCGCTCGCGCTGCCCCCGACGGTGCCGGGCACGCTCGCCGGCACCCTGAGCGGCGAGCAGCTCGACAAGGTGGCACGTGAGGGAGCGCGCACCGTGCCACCGCGCGAGCACGGCGGCAACATGGACATCAAGAACCTCAGCCGCGGCAGCAGGATCTTCTACCCCGTCTACATCGACGGCGCCAACTACTCGATCGGAGACCTGCACTTCAGCCAGGGCGACGGCGAGATCAACTTCTGCGGCGCCATCGAGATGGGAGGCTTCATCGACCTGCACGTGGACCTGATCAAGGGCGGTATGGACGCATACGGCATCCACAACAACCCGGTGTTCATGCCCGGCCGGGTCGAGCCGCAGTATTCGGAGTGGCTGACGTTCACCGGCATCTCGGTCGATCACCGCGACGACACGAACGCCTACATGGACGCGACGCTGGCCTACCGCAACGCGTGCCTGAACGCCATCGAATACCTCGGCAAGTGGGGTTACACGGGCGAACAGTCGTATCTCATCCTCGGCACGTCGCCGATCGAGGGCCGCATCGGCGGGGTGGTCGACATCCCCAACGCGTGCTGCTCGGTCTTCCTGCCGACGGAGATCTTCGACTTCGACGTCAGGCCGGGCGGTGACGGCCCCGTGAAGGCGGACCGCGGCCAGGTGGCCGTCACGTCCTGACGGCAACGAATTACCGCGGCCGGGGTGGGAGGGCGCCCCGGCCGCGGCCTGCCTGTGATGCGCATCACGAGCACGCAGGACTGCAGAGTCGGCACAATGAAGGGGTGGGAGCGCATCCGATGAGTGACGCAGACACCGGTTCCGGCTGCCCGTGGGACGGGCCGCTGGTGGTCGGCTACGGCGACCCCGGCCCCAGTCACCGTGCCATCTCGTATGCGCAGAGCCTCGCGGCCACGATGCACGTGCCGCTGCACGTCCTGCACGTCGTCGACCTCGAGGATCTCCCCGGCGGTCCGGACGGGGGCTCCTGGGACGAGGACATGCGCACCAGGGAGCGCGAGCTCGACATACAACTGCGTGCGGTGATCACGCTCCCGGACGACCGCTGGAGTTGTCGCGTCGTCCGAGGGGACCCGTGGCAGAGCCTGGTGGCCGAGGGCGACGAGCACCACGCGTCGATGATCGTGGTGGGGCAGCGCACCCACGCTCACCTGATCGGAGCCGCCGTCGTGCGGATGCTCGGCTCCGGCTTCGGGTCGTCGGTCGCGGCCAACCTCATCCGTCGCGCCGGCCGGCCCGTCCTCGTCGTGCCCGAGGACGAGGAGGACTGACCCCGACACGGCGAGTGGCCCGCGAGTATGCGCTCGCGGGCCACTCCCTGGTCGGGCCGGGTCAGTTCTGCTCGTCGCCCCCTTCGTCACCCTGGCCGCCGAACTTGTCAGACGCGAAGTCCTGCGCCTTGTCGACCTGGTCGGAGTACTTGTCGCCGGTCTTGTCGTCGACGACATCACCCGCCTTGTCGATCCCCTCGTCGACCTTGTCCGGATTGTTCGAGGCGAACTCCGATGCCTTCTGCTTGGCTTTGTCGAACAGGCCCATCAGGTCGCTCCTTCGCATTGTCCACCGGCTGTTCCGGTGACCCGCTGTCCACGATAGGAGCAGGCAGCGATGCGTCAACGGTTCACGACCGGGCACTTCCTGTGCATCCCATGTGCGTCGTGGCGCGTCGGTGAAAGCAAAACGGCCCGGCGATCGCCGGGCCGTGGTGGAGCGGGTGACGAGAATCGAACTCGCGTAGCCAGTTTGGAAGACTGGGG
>CAYPQR010000617.1:0-2115 GCA_964412865.1 uncultured Intrasporangiaceae bacterium | reverse complement strand
GCTGCTGCGCGAGGGCGACCGGCGCAACGTCGTCGACCGCTACCGCTACTGGTCGCAGCAGGCCATCATCGACGACCTCGACACCACCCGGCACGATTTCCACGTCGCCGTCGAGAACTGGGGTCATGACTTCAACATCGGCTCGGTCATCCGCACCGCGAACGCGATGGGCGCGAAAGCGTTCCACATCGTCGGCCGGCGCCGCTGGAACCGCCGTGGCGCGATGGTGACCGACCGATACCAGCATGAGTTCCACCATCCCGCCGTCGCCGATCTCGTCGACTGGGCCGACGGCATACCGCTCATCGGCATCGACAACCTGCCGGGCTCGGTGCCCATCGAGACCTATGACATCCCCCGCGAATGCGTGCTCGTCTTCGGCCAGGAGGGCCCCGGCCTCAGCCGCGAGATGCGCGACGCCTGCCGGGCCGTGCTGCACATCGAGCAGTTCGGCTCGACCCGGTCGATCAACGCGGGTGCCGCGGCGGCCATCGCGATGCACATGTGGGTGCTGCGGCACGTCCACGGCCGGCTGTAGGCGGCCGGGGCGGCCTGCCGTGCCGCGCTCTGCCTGCCCGCTCGCGAACTTTTTCGGATGCATTGTCGATCTGGGTCGCCCTCGCCCGTCATCGTGGTGTCAGATGCCATTGAGCGAAGGGAACGTCTCATGGAGACCAAGCGCGAATACATGATCATCATCGTCGGTGATGCCGATCGTTGGTGGACGCGCCTCAGCACGGAGGAACGTCGGCGCGGCTATGCGGAATACGACCGTTTCAGCAAGCAGCTCGTCGAGCGGGGCCACACGATCACCGGCGGAGCCGAACTCCATCAAACGGCCACCGCCAAGCACCTCGCTCCCGGCGGGACGGTGGCCACGGATGGGCCGTTCGCCGAGGGCGCCGAGCAGGTCGGCGGCTTCTTCACTGTCGAATCCGCGGACCTGGACGATCTGCTCGACTGCTGCACGATCCTCACCGCGATCGGCGAGGGCATCGAGGTGCGGCCGGTCGTCACGCCGCAGGACCGTGAGTCATGAAGAAGTATCTGATCCTCATCGCCTATGAGGCCGGTGCGTGGGGCTCGGCATCGCCCGAGGAGCAACGTCAGGCACATCAGGACCACCTCGCGTTCCACGACAAGGTCGGTTCGAACATCCTTGCCGGGGAGGCGCTTTCGGGCCCCGAATCGGCGACGACGGTGCGCCGTGACGAGGGTCGGACGGTGTTGACCGATGGTCCGTTCGCCGAGGCCGCGGAGCACCTGGGCGGGTTCTATGTGGTGCAGGCCGATGATCTCGACCAGGTCGTCGGTTGGTGCGAACTGCTTCCGGCGTTCTATTCACTGGAAGTGCGGCCCTGCGTGCAGATCGACGGGTTCGACTGATCGCCCGCCGTGAGTGACTCCGCGACGAGCGATCGCATCGCTCGGGTGTGGCGCGACGAGTGGGGCCGGCTGCTGGCCCTGCTCGTCGTGCGGTCCCGTCGGCTCGACCTGGCCGAGGATGCGCTCTCGGAGGCGTTCGAGCGGGCCGCCCGCGCGTGGCCGCGTGACGGCATACCGGACAGTCCTGCGGCGTGGCTGCTCACGACCGCGCGGCGGCGCATCCTGGACCGGCTGCGCGCGGAGGCGATGCACGCCCGCAAGGAGCCGCTGATCGTCATCGACGAGCGACATCGGCGATCCGACAACGAGGATCCGTCGCATCAGGGGGATGACGTGCTGAGGCTGGTGCTGCTCGCCGCGCATCCCGCGCTGTCGCCGGAGGCGGGTGCCGCGCTGACCCTGCGCCTGGTGCTCGGGGTGCCGACCGCCGACATCGCCCGGCTCTTCCTGGTGAGCGAGTCGACCATGGCCGCGCGGCTGACGCGGGCGCGCAAGAAGGTGGTCTCGGCGGGGATCCCCCTCGCCATCCCGGAACCGGACGTCCTGCCCCACCGGCTCGAGCGCGTCGCCCAGGTCGCCTACCTCGCGTTCACCGCCGGGTATGCGCCGGGCAGCGGGCCCGATGTGCTGCGCGCCGACCTCGCCGGGGAAGCCATCCGGCTGGTGCGCCTCGTCCTGGCGCACACCGATCCACCGAGCACGAGCCTCACCGCGCTGCTCGCGCTCATG
>CAYPQR010000616.1:0-2117 GCA_964412865.1 uncultured Intrasporangiaceae bacterium | reverse complement strand
CTCGGTGACGTCGTCGGGCACCGGTTTGAGGGTGAGCATCAGCTCCTGGCGATAGAGGTCGAAGGGGACGGAGACCACGCGCGGGGTGAGCTTGTCGGGGTCGACCTCGCCTCGCTCGACGGCCCGGGCGAGGAGCGTCTCGACCGCGTTTCCGCGACCGACGAGGAAGGCGTTGCGCAGATCGGACGGGCCCGTGTCGGTCTCGGCGTAGTAGCCGGTCAGCCGCAGGGTGAGCATGATGCCCATGCGCGCGCGGGTGCGGTTGGCGCGCCGCAGCAGTTCGACCATGTCGTCGCGCAGCGAGCCGGTGTCGGGGATCGACACGTGTTCCTTCTGGCCGGCGTGCATCACGGCGGCCCGCACCAGGTCGGCCTTGGTCGCCCACCGGCGATAGATCACAGCGCGGCTGGTGCTGGCCCGCTGTGCGACCGACTCGATGGTCAGGTCGTCGTATCCGCGCTCCTCCAGCTCGTCCCACGCGGCATCCAGCAACGCGTTCTCCAGGGCTGCGCCACGGCGCCGTTGCGGGATATCACCGTCGCCCTTAAGAGACATTGCGTATCTTCTCCTCACGTTCTAACCTTTAGATACACGTTGTCTCTAAAGGGGAACATTGATGTCAGCCAGCAAGAAGGATGCCACCGCCGTCGACCCGGCCGTATGGCGCACGGCCGGCGCCCTCGTCGTCGGCGGCCTGGCGGTGCTGTTCGACACGACGATCGTCGCCGTCGCGCTGCACACCCTCGCCCGCGATCTGCATACCTCCATCGCGACCATCCAGTGGGTCAGCACGGGTTACCTTCTCGCGCTCGGCGTGACCATCCCGATCGTCGGATGGGCGCAGCGGGTGGTGGGCGGCAAGCGGCTGTGGCTGGCCGGGCTCACGGTGTTCCTGATCGGCTCGATCCTCTCCAGCCTGGCCTGGAGCGCGGGCAGCCTGATCGCGTTCCGCGTCGTGCAGGGCGTCGGCGGCGGCGTGATGATGCCGCTGATGTCGACCCTCATCATGCAGGCGGCCGGCGGGCGCGGCCTCGGCCGGATCATGGCCGTGGTCAGCCTGCCCGCGGTGCTCGGGCCGATCGCCGGCCCCGTCGTCGGTGGGCTGATCCTGCAGCACCTGCACTGGTCGTGGATGTTCTGGGTCAACGTCCCGTTCTGTGCGGTCGGGATCGTGCTGGCCGCGAAGTTCCTGCCGTCCGACGGGCCGGTGCGCCGGGCATCGCTCGACGTCGTCGGTTTCGCGCTGATGGCGGCCGGACTGGTGGGGATCCTGTGGGGCCTGTCCAACACGGGTCACCCGGGCGGCTTCACCCGCGGCGACGCCCTCGGCCCGCTGATCGCCGGAGCGGTGCTGCTCGTCGCCTTCGCCGGCTGGGCACTGCGCCGTCGCGACCGCGCCGTGATCGACCTGCGACTGTTGCGCCACTGGCCGCTGGCGTCGTCATCCATCCTGCTGTTCATCTCGGGCATCACCTTGTATGGCGCGATGCTGCTGCTGCCGTTGTATTTCCAGCAGCTGCGCGGCACGACCGTGCTCCAGGCCGGGCTGCTGCTGATCCCGCAGGGCCTCGGCACGCTGGCCTCCCGGCCGCTGGCCGGGCGCCTCTCCGACACCGTGGGTGCGCGGTGGATCGCCGTCGGAGGCTTCCTCATCGCGCTCATCGGCACCCTGCCGTTCGGCTTCGCCACGGGGCATACGGGTGAGTGGTGGCTGATGGCGGCGCTGTTCGTGCGCGGCTTCGGCCTGAGCCTGGTCATCGTCCCTGTCATGACGCTCGGCTTCCGGGGTCTGCAGCGCCACGAGATGCCCGACG
This sequence comes from uncultured Intrasporangiaceae bacterium, assembly GCA_964412865.1. Taxonomy (GTDB): domain Bacteria; phylum Actinomycetota; class Actinomycetes; order Actinomycetales; family Dermatophilaceae; genus Leekyejoonella. The sequence continues at coordinate 303 of CAYPQR010000616.1, read as the reverse complement.
CCGGCATCATCACCCGCATCGCGCAGCAGGTCGGTGGGTCGTTCGGCACGGCGGTGCTCGCCGTCATCCTCACCAGCGCGGCCACCGCCGCAGGAGCCGGCGGTGCGCTGACGGGCGCCTTCCAGCGGGCGTTCTGGTGGGCCATCGGGTTCACGGCGGTCGGCATGCTCATCGCATTCGCTCTGCCGGGCAAGCCCGTCTCGTCCGACCCGCCACCGACCGCGTCGCCCGAGCGCGCCACCGTGCCCGCCGATCGGTGACGAGTGCGCGCTCCGCCCGCTGCGGGTTGGTCGAGTTCGCGGG
>CAYPQR010000615.1:0-2119 GCA_964412865.1 uncultured Intrasporangiaceae bacterium | reverse complement strand
CTGAGCGGACGACGTGACGGTCTGTGCGAAGACCGCGACGTCGCCGAACACGATGTCGTTGCCGACCTCCTGGAAGAAGTTGCTGCCGATATCGCCGGACGGCACCTGCCCGCAGATCGCCAGCACCGGGGCATGCGACTTCTTGGCGTCATACAGGCCGTTCAGCAGGTGGATCGAGCCGGGCCCGACGGTGCCCATGCAGACTCCCAACCGGCCGGTCAGCTGTGCCTGCGCGCCCGCCGCGAACGCGGCGACCTCCTCGTGTCTCACCCCGATCCACTCGATCCGCTCCTCCCGCCGGATGGCGTCCGTCACCGGGTTGAGGGCATCGCCGACGACGCCCCACGCGGTCGTGACGCCGTGCTCGGCAAGCGCTGTCACGAGCATTTCGCCGATCGTGGTCATATGGGCCTCCTTCAGTGGTGGGAGTTCGGCCGCCGGAACGTGTCGGCACCGGCTGCGGCCCAGTCGGCCGCCCAGCTCTGTGGGGGCTCGGCCAGCAACTGGCCCGGTTCGAGCCATTCATACAGCTCGGCATACGAGCGGTGCACCGTGGGCGAGACGTTGCGGCGCAGCTGGTGCGCCGTCAGCTCCCTCGGGTCGCGCACACCCATCGACGCCATCATCTGCGCGGCCTGCGCGACCGTCGCCTCCTGATAGCGCCGCACACGCACACTCTTGTCGTCGACGTTCAGGGCACGCTGACGTCGGGCGTTCTGCGTTGCGACGCCGACCGGGCAAGTGTCGGTGTGACATCGCTGCGCCTGGATGCAGCCGACCGCCATCATCATCGAACGCGCCGAATTGGTGTAGTCGGCGCCCTGGATCAGGCGCTTGACGATGTCGTTGCCCGCCGCGACCTTGCCGCTCGCGCCGATGCGGATCCGGTCGCGCAGGCCCGTGCCCACCAGGGCGTTGTGCACGGTCATCAGGCCGTCGGTGAGCGGCATACCCATGTGATCCTCGTATTCGAGCGGCGCCGCGCCCGTGCCGCCCTCGGATCCGTCGACGATGATGAAGTCCGGCGTCGTGCCGACCGCGATCATCGCCTTGCACATGGCGAGCACATCGGTGCGGGAGCCGACGCACAGCTTGAAGCCGGCGGGTTTGCCACCGGACATCTCGCGCATCCGCGCGATGAACTCGATCAGCTCGGTCGGTGTCGAAAACACTTTGTGTGCCGCCGGACTCACACACTTCTGCCCCTGCGGCACTCCCCTGGTGCGGGCGATCTCCGCGTTGACCTTCGCGCCGGGAAGGACGCCGCCGATGCCGGGTTTGGCGCCCTGGCTGAGTTTGAGCGAGACGCACTTGACCTGGTCGTATGCCGACTTCTCGCGGAACTGCGCCGGGTCGAAGTCGCCGTTGTCGGTGCGGGTGCCGAAGTAGCCCGAACCGATCTCCCACACCAGGTCACCGCCGTGTTTCAGGTGGTAGGGCGACATCCCGCCCTCCCCGGTGTCGTGTGCGAACCCGCCCATCGCCGCGCCCTTGTTGAGCGCCATGATCGCGTTGGCGGACAGCGCGCCGAAGCTCATGGCCGACACGTTCATCAGCGCCATGCTGTAGGGGCGGGAGCAGTCGGGCCCACCGATCTGCACGCGTGGCGGCGTGTCCGGCTGTTCCACCGGTGCGGAGCTGTGCACGAGGTATTCGTAGCCGACTCTCCCCACATCGCGCTCCGTGCCGAACGCCTGCTCACCGTGGATGCCCTTGGCGCGCTCATAGATGATCGAGCGCGTGTCGCGGTCGAACGGCCTGCCGTCCCAGTTGCGCTCGATGAAGTATTGCTGCAGCTCGGGCCGCAAGCTCTCCAGCAGGTAGCGCAGGTGGCCTATGACGGGATAGTTGCGCAGCACGGAGTGCCTCGTCTGCACCAGGTCATAGACGCCGACCAGCACGAGGGCGCCGAGCACCGCGACGACGACCCACCAGGCCCACGAGCCGATCGCCGCGGCGGCTGCCGCGATGATCAGCAGGACCACCAGCACCCCGATCGAAAGGAATCGTCCCACTACCCCCACCTCGTCCTCGAGTCATCGGTTCGTGCCGATCGTGGCACACGCACCCGGTCCGGCGCAGGTTTACGACATACCGCTCAGAGCAGGAAGTCCGCGAC
>CAYPQR010000614.1:0-2122 GCA_964412865.1 uncultured Intrasporangiaceae bacterium | reverse complement strand
GAGTGGAACGCGAAATCGGCGGTCGAGGACCCCGACGGCATCGGCCCACGGCTGTTCTTCCAGCGTGTGCCGGAAGACAAGGTCGCCAAGAACAGGGTCCATCTGGACGTTCGCGCCGCCCCGGGTCTGGAGGGTGACGAACGTATGGCGGCCCTCGAGGCGGAGTGCGCACGGCTCGAGGGCCTGGGGGCGCGTCGTGTGGAGCGGCATGAACCCGACCCGCCCATGGACGGAGGCTTCATCGTCATGGCCGACCCCGAGGGCAATGAGTTCTGTCTCGACTGAGCACCGCGGTCCATCGCGACCTCGCTCACGAGGACGTCGCGACGTAATCGCGAAGATGCCGACCCGTCAGGGTGGACGGCTCGGCGACGAGCGCTGCCGGCGTGCCCTCGAACACGATTCGTCCGCCCTCGTGCCCGGCCCCCGGGCCGAGATCGATGATCCAGTCCGCGTGAGCCATCACCGCCTGATGGTGCTCGATGACGATCACCGACGTGCCCGCATCCACGATCCGGTCCATCAGCCGAAGCAACTGGTCGACATCGGCGAGATGCAACCCCGTCGTCGGCTCGTCGAGCACCACGACACCACCCTTCTCCCCCAGGTGCGTCGCGAGCTTCAGCCGCTGACGCTCGCCGCCGGAGAGAGTGGTGAGGGGCTGGCCGATCCTCAGGTAGCCGAGCCCGACGTCCTGCAGCCGCGTCAGGACCTTGTGCGCAGCCGGGACACGACTCTCTCCGGTCGCGACGAACTCGGCGCCGTCGTCGACGGCCATGTCGAGCACGTCGGCGATGCTGCGCCCCGCGAGCGTGTATTCCAGCACCGACGCCTGGAAGCGTCGGCCCTCGCACTCCTGGCAGGTCGTGGCGACGCCGGCGATCATGCCGAGGTCGGCATAGACGACCCCGGCCCCGTTGCATGCCGGGCAGGCGCCGTCCGAATTCGCGCTGAACAGGCCGGGCTTCACGCCGTTTGCCTTGGCAAACGCCTTCCGGATCGCGTCGAGCATTCCGGTATAGGTGGCCGGGTTGCTGCGGCGCGATCCTCGGATCGGCGCCTGATCGACCGTGACCACGCCGTCCCGTTTCGCGACGGAGCCGTCGATCAGCGAACTCTTGCCGGAGCCGGCCACGCCCGTGACGACCGTCAGCACACCGAGCGGGATGTCGACGTCGACCGCCTGCAGGTTGTGCGTGTCGGCGCCACGGATCTCCAGCGCCCCCACCGGCTCCCGCGTCTGATCTTTCAGCCTCGCCCGATCGTCGAGGTGGTGTCCGGTGACGGTGTCGCTGCGACGCAGACCCTCCACGGTGCCCTCATAACAGACCGTCCCACCGGCAGCACCCGCTCCGGGCCCCAGGTCGACCACGTGGTCGGCGATCGCGATGACCTCCGGCTTGTGCTCGACGACCAGCACCGTGTTGCCCTTGTCCCGCAGGCGCAGCAGCAGGCCGTTCATGCGCTGGATGTCGTGCGGATGCAGCCCGATGGTCGGTTCGTCGAACACGTAGGTGATGTCCGTGAGCGACGAGCCGAGGTGGCCGACCATCTTCACCCGTTGGGCCTCGCCGCCGGACAACGTGCCGGACGGACGGTCCAGGGAGAGATATCCCAGCCCGATCTCGGTGAAGGAGTCCAGCGTGTCGCCCAGCGCATCCAGGAGGGGCCTCATGGCGGGCGCCTTCAGGTCTCGCACCCAGGCGGCCAGGTCGCTGATCTGCATCGACGAGGCCTGAGCGATGTCGATGCCGCCGATCTTCGACGAGCGGGCCAGTTCGGTCAGACGCGTCCCACCGCATTCCGGGCAGGTCGCGAAGGTCACGGCGCGATCGACGAAGGCCCGGATGTGCGGTTGCATCGCCTCGCGGTCCTTCGAGAGCATCGACTTGCGGATCTTGGGGATCAGACCCTCGTAGGTCAGATTGACCCCGTCGACCTTGATCCTCGTCGGCTCCTTGTAGAGCAGGTCGTGCAGTTGGCGCTTGGTGTACTTGCGGATCGGCTTGTCGGGGTCGAAGAATCCGCAGCCGCGGAAGATGCGCCCGTACCAGCCGTCCATGCTGTATCCCGGGATCGTCAGAGCACCGTCGTTGAGCGACAGGTTCTCGTCGTAGAGGGC
>CAYPQR010000613.1:0-2122 GCA_964412865.1 uncultured Intrasporangiaceae bacterium | reverse complement strand
CGCACCACCGGGTCGAACGCCGGACCGCCGTCGTGCTCCTCTCCGATGTCGGTGAAGACGAACGAACCCGACTGCAGCAGCAGCGATCCGAACAGATCGGGATGACGGTATGCCGTGGCCAGGCAGGCAACCGCGCCGAAGCTCGCGCCCATCAGGCACCGGTCCGCGGGCGAGCGGCCGACGGGGAAGCGCTGTTCGACCAGCGGCAACAGCTCCGCGGCGACGAACCGGGCGTGGCGGCTGCTGTTGGCGTATTCGGTGAGGCGATCGCCGGGGTTGGTGAAGACCACGATCGTCTCGGCCATGTCGAGGCGGTGGATCAGGTTGTCGAGCACCGTCCTCATGCCGGCATAGGTGAGGTAGTCGTCGCCGTCGTGGACGACCAGCAGCGGATAGCTGTGGCTGTCGCGGAATCGTGCGGGCAGATAGACACGGCAGGATGATTCGCGCCGCAGGGCCCGCGAGGGGACGGTGAGATCGACGAGCTCGCCCGGGCGCGCGTCGGGGTCGGGGTGCACCCAGTCGGGCACGACGTAACCGTCGGCCGCACAGACCGACGACGAGCCGACGGGGCTGTTGGCGACGTGTGGGTTGAGCGGGTCGTTGCCCTGCTCGACGTGGTCGCCGCGGCGCACCTCGATCTGGTATTCGACGCGCGATCCCTCCGGGAGTTCCAGCACCGTGAACCACAGCGAGGTGCCGGCGATCCGGCGCATCGGCACCTGCTGCGGCTGACCGACGATGCGGTGCCGCACCCATACTTCGTCGGCGTCGCCGCGGAAACAGAACGTGCAGTGCGCACCCTCGACGATCGGCATCTCGTGGCGGCCCAGGAAACGGTCGATCGCGGCCTCGTCGAGCGGCCGGCGCCGGCGCAGCCGGTTGATGGCGAGTCTACGCATCGGCCCACTCCCCCGCGGTCGTCGCGGCGCCGTCGCGCCCGATCACCGGCGCGTCGGCCGGCAGCGCGCCGTCATACCCGATCTGCACGGTGACACCCGGGTCGAGCAGCACGCAGCGGGCGGGCGCGAAGCGGCGGGAAAACGTCGACATGCGGTCGTGGTCCGCCAGGCGCAGGCGGCTGTGCGCCGACGGGAGCAGCACCATCTCTCGGAGCACGGCCAAGCCGCCGTCGAAGACCTCGGCCCACGTCGGACCGCGCATCGCGTTGTCGTTGAAGAGGACCACCCGCTCGGTGAGCGCCATCGCGCCCGCCGACCACGCGATGATCGGCAGCCGGTCGAATCCCGCGGGAGCCACGTTGAAAAGGTGTAGCGCGTCGAGCAATTCGGCGATATGGCCACCGGCCATCACCACCGCGCCCGCGTCGGCCAGCATCGCGGTGATCTCGTCTCGGTGCCGGGCGACCACCTCCCGCTCGTGCGGCCGCCAGTCGGCGTAGAACCGCGCATGCACGTCGTGCACCCTGGCCAGGTGGCGGCGGTCGAGGTCGCGCAGCACCTCCTCCGCGTCGCCGAGGGCGAGACGTACGACGTCGGGCGAATCGCGTGAGACGGCACGCATTTCCCGTGCGGCGCGCATCGCGTGGTCGACCCCGATCAGATAGAGCCGCTGCAGACCCGCGATGCGCTCGCGCCGCCTGCGGTGCGCCTCGGCGAACTGCGGATCCCGCTGCCAGACGTCCTGCATCCGATGCCACAGACGCAGGTTGCGCGCCTGTCCGCGCAGGTGCGTGCTCAATTCGGCGTCATCGTCCTCGCGCTCCTGCCAGCCGGCCGTCACGGTGGCATAGGGGCCGGGCAGGCCCATCGCGCCCACCACCTTGTCGAGGCTGGGCCGGCGCTGCGGGCCGAGCAGCGTCACACGGGCGCCCGCCAGGATGTCGGTCACCGGGCGCGCGCCCGCACGCTCATGAGTGCACCTGCCCTGGTCATGACGCGCGCACCTGCACGACCCGCCCGACCTCGTCGAGCAGGTCGCGCAGCGTGTCGAAGTCGGGGTGCCGGAAGCGCATCCACACGTTCGCCATGTATCCCGCCTCGATCGGTTGCGTGCCCTCGCCGACGGGCAGGTGGGCGTCGATGAGCCACTCGCCGAAGCGGTCACCCACCTCCTCGAGTCCGTCGATGTGGCTGATCACGCCGTCCCGGTCGGGGCGCAG
>CAYPQR010000612.1:0-2126 GCA_964412865.1 uncultured Intrasporangiaceae bacterium | reverse complement strand
GGCTTCGCGCAGGAGAGGAATCTGCCCGCCCGCCAGCACCATTCGCACCTGTCGAGGCGACAGGCGATGCGTCAATCGGTAGGTGTTACCACTGCGTTCGTTGTGAGCCTCGAGTGTGTCACCCTCCTGCACCGCGTCACGAACACCCTTCATCGTCAGGGTGTCGCCCTGCTCGATGTCATCCCAATCGTCCGGGTCATCGAACTCGAGCGCGAGAATGCCGAAGTTGGCGAGGTTCTGCCAGTGAATGCGGGCGAACGACTTCGCGATGACTGCCCGCAGCCCGAGGTAACGCGGCGCCACCACGGCGTGTTCCCGAGAGGACCCCTGCCCGTAGTTGTCGCCGCCGACCACGATGTGCCCGCCGTCGTCGCGCAGATCCGCAGCACGCTGCGCGTAGTCCTCGTCGATCTGACTGAACGTGAACTCCGAGATTTTCGGGATGTTGCTGCGATATGGCAGCACCCTCGCACCCGCGGGCAGGATCTCGTCGGTCGAGACGTTGTCGCCCACCTTCAGGGCGACCGGCACGGACAGTTCGTCGGGAAGCGGGTCGAAGTCCGGCAGCTCGGAGATGTTGGGGCCCTTCACCAGATCGACTTTCCGCGCCTCGTCGGCCGGCGGTGGCGCCACGAGCATCGCCGTATTGACGCTCGCGTGATCTGGCAATTCGAGGTCAGGATAGTCGATGCCCAGAGTGTCGGGCAGCGTGCGCGGATCGGCGATCCGCCCCACCAGTGCGGCGGCCGCGGCCGTCTCGGGCGAACACAGCCACACCGAATCCTCCTTGCTGCCAGAGCGACCCGGGAAGTTGCGGGGGACAGTCCGCAGGCTGTTGCGCCCGGTTGCGGGCGCCTGACCCATCCCGATACATCCCATACAGCCCGACTGGTGGATGCGAGCACCCGACCTGATGAGCTCGAAGAGCCACCCTCCTCGCGTCAGATCCTCCAGGATCTCTCGGGACGTCGGGTTGACGTCGACCGATACCTCGGGCACCGATTGGTGGCCCCGCATGATCTCCGCCGCGATTGCGAAATCGCGCAGGCCCGGATTCGCCGACGAGCCGATCACCACCTGCGAGAGAGACTCCCCGGCGACCTCGGTGACCGGGACGACGTTGCCGGGCGACGACGGCTTGGCGATCAACGGCTCCAGAGTCGACAAGTCGACTTCGTCATGCAGGTCGTATTCGGCGCCGTCGTCCGCGACGATCGGCATCCAATCGTCCTCCCGGTCCTCGCCGCGCAGGAAGTCGCGCACTGCGTCGTCTGACGGGAAAACACTTGTCGTAGCGCCGAGTTCGGCGCCCATGTTGGCGATGACGTGGCGGTCCATCGCGGACAGACTCGCCAGGCCGGGTCCGTAGTACTCGATGACCTTGCCGACGCCGCCCTTGACGCCGTGCCGGCGCAACATCTCCAGGATGACGTCCTTGGCCGACACCCAGGGCGGCAACTCGCCGGTGAGACGGACGCCCATCACCTGCGGCATCTTCAGATAGAGCGGTTCACCGGCGATGGCCATGGCGACTTCCAAACCGCCGACGCCGATCGCCAGCATGCCGATCGCGCCGGCGGCGCAGGTATGCGAGTCGGAGCCGGCCATCGTGGCGCCCGGCCGTCCGAACCGCTGCTGGTGCGTCGGATGCGAGACACCGTTGCCCGGCTTGGAGAACCACAACCCGAAGCGGGCCGCTGCGGACTGTAGGAACAGATGGTCGTCCGGGTTGCGCTCATCGGCCTGGAGCAGGTTGTGGTCGACATACTGCACCGAGACCTGCGTCTTGGCCCGCTCCAGCTCCATGGCTTCCAACTCGAGCATCACCATCGTGCCCGTAGCGTCCTGGGTCAGGGTCTGATCGATCCGCAGGCCGATCTCCTCCCCCGGCCGCATCTCGCCGCTGACCAGGTGGTCAGCAATGATCTTCTGAGCGACGTTGCGTGTCATCCTCGCCTCCGGCGGGTCGGGTGTCTCCACCCGGCCTACCCGCTATCGCCGTCTCGACGCAAGTTCCGGCACGGATTACGGCATGTGAGCGGCCATACGCGGACAGCTTGGTCCCAGCCGACGTTCAGACAAGCGACGCACCATGAAGGTGTAACTACTCCCCCATCAAGGAGGTG
>CAYPQR010000611.1:0-2129 GCA_964412865.1 uncultured Intrasporangiaceae bacterium | reverse complement strand
CGGAAGAGGCCGTGCTGCGGATCCTCCGCGATGCCAAGGACCTCCGGTCCGACAGTGCCGAGTTGCGAGCATCGGCGGAAGGATGGGCACAGCGCTACCACCTCGACGGGAGCCGCGCGAACATCCTTCGCTGCCTGGACCTGCCGCCGGATGCGCGGGTGCTGGAGGTCGGTGCGGGATGCGGCGCCATAACGCGCTACCTCGGTGAGAGATGCGCGGTCGTCGATGCGCTGGAGCCCGTCGCGGTCCGTGCGGCCGCCGCCCGAGCCCGAACCCGTGACCTGACCGGCGTCGAAGTGTTCGTCGGTGACCTCGACGACGTGCCCGAACTGGCCACCTACGACGTGGTCGTGGTCGTCGGCGTATTGGAATATGTCGGCCGCGGCGCGTCCGACCGAGCCCCGTATCTGACCTTCTTGGACAAGATCGCCCAGAGGCTGGCCGAGGGCGGCTCGCTGGCGCTCGCGATCGAGAACCGTCTGGGTGTGAAGTACCTCGCAGGGGCACCGGAGGATCACACGGATCGCGTCTTCGACTCGGTCGAGGGATACCCGCGCGGCGGCAACGCACACACGTTCAACCGCCGCGAGCTGGAGTCTCTGATGGCCTCGGTCGGCCTGACACCGACCACTCTCATGGCGTTCCCGGACTACAAGATGACCCGCGCGGTATTCGGGCAATTCCCCCAGGCGTGTAGGTCGTTGCTGCACAGGATCCCCCGGTTTCCCAGCCCCGACTGGGCCAGCCCCCGACCCCGACTCATCGATGAGCGTCTGCTGTGGCGCGAGTTGGTCGACGCCGGCATGGAGATGGAGTTCGCCAACTCGTTCCTGGTGCTGGCAGCCAAGGGTGATGGTCCCTCGCTGTGGCCGGAAGGCCGCGCCGGCGCCTTCTACACCACCGATCGGGTCCCATCGCTGAACGTCGCTACCACTATCGAGATCACCGACGAGACAGTGCAGTTCCGGCGCACCGCCTTGCGGCCCGATGCAGTCGACGCCACGAAGGACCCGTCACAGCCCCGTATCGTCGAGTCGGTACAACCGTTCCGGCCGGGGAGCGATCTGACCGAGATCCTTGCCGCAGGTGGCATCGACGCCTGGCGCGGGCTGGTCGACGACTGGCTACGCCTGCTGGACGCGGCGCTCGCTGACGATCCCGAGTCCGCGATCGACGTTGTCCCTCATAATCTCGTGGTCGGTGATGACGGAGACGTCCACGTGATCGACGTCGAGCTTTCGTTCCCACCGATCAGCCGTGACCGCCTGATCCGGCGCGGGGTCTTTTATCTGGCCGAACGCGTCGCTCCGCTCGCACCCCCGGAGCGGTGGGCACCCGCACGCACCGTCGGGGACGTCATGCGGGCGCTGGGCGAGCCCGCCGGCCTCCCCGCGGATGGCTCATGGATCGAGCAGACCGTCGCGGAGGAAGCCGAACTCCAGAGGAACGTGCCGGCCGGCGCACCGGTGGACGAGACGCAGCAGGATGAATGGCGCAAAAACTTCGAGTCATGGCTGCGCCGCCCGGTGACCATCCGGCTGGCGGATCTGCCGCTCGGGGATCGGCGTCTTCCGAAGCCGGCCGCCTGGCGGCGCGTGGCGTCCCGCCTGCTGCCGGTTGGGACCGGCCGACGTCAGCTCGTCGAGCGCCTGCGGGGTCGGTGACGACCGCCGGCTCGCCGGCCGGCCTCAGCGTCGGGGCCGATGCCGGGAGCCAGGGTCATGACGGTCACGCGCTCTGCGCGAAGGCCTCCTCCAGCGCGAACTCGACCCGCTCGTCGAGTGACCCGAACTCGCCGTCATGGTAGGTGAGCACGTCACCCTCACCGGACTCCTGGCTGCGCACCGCGGCGGTGAGGACGAGGCTGTCACCGGCGTCCTGCGTGCCCGTCACCGTCGCGCGAAGCCGCACGACGTGCGCGCGCAGCGTGGGCAGTCCGTCGGCGTGCCAGAACCACCTACCGTCCGGACGGAACCGGAGGCTGCGGTCACCGGAGAACCGGTGGGCAAGGTCCTCCTGGTCGTCACGCAGCAGGTGCAGCGCGACCCGCCCGGACGCCGTGATGATGCCGCGACTGGACGACGTCTTGGCGAGGCTGAACGAGACGACCGGCGGATCGAACGATGCCT
>CAYPQR010000610.1:0-2133 GCA_964412865.1 uncultured Intrasporangiaceae bacterium | reverse complement strand
GCGTTGCCAGGCCGGTTGGCAGCGCACCTTACGAGGTCTCGATACGGGCTCCCCCGCTTCGCTCCTCCGCCCTACTCGACCAGCCCGGGGCCGAGGCCCCGTTGTGAAGGCGCTCCTCGCGCGCGGTTTCATGGAGGTATGACCGACACCCGAGCCGCTGCCCGTCCTCGCGTCCGTGCACCGGAGTTGCGCGGCCGGGGCTGGCTCAACACCGGCGGAGCCGACATCGCGCTGCAGGATCTGCGCGGCAAAGTCGTGGTGCTCGACTTCTGGACTTTCTGTTGTGTGAATTGTCTCCACGTGCTCGATGAACTCCGTGATTTGGAGGCCGAGTTCGCCGATAGTCTGGTGTTGATCGGCGTGCACTCCCCGAAGTTCGAGCACGAGGCCGACCCCGACGCGCTCGCGGCGGCCGTTGAGCGGTATGACGTGCGTCATCCCGTGCTGGACGACCCGGAGCTGATCACGTGGCAGGCCTACGCCGCCCGCGCGTGGCCCACTCTGGTCGTCATCGACCCCGAGGGCTATGTCGTGGCACAGCTCGCCGGCGAGGGCCACGCGCAGGGCCTGTCCGTATTGCTGCGTGAGCTCCTCGAGACGCATCGGGCGAAGGGGACTCTGCGCACGGGTGACGGGCCCTACGTGCCGCCGGAGCCGCCCACGACCGCATTGCGTTTCCCCGGCAAGGTGGCGCCGCTGCCCGACGGGTCGTTCATCGTCTCGGACACCGCCCACCACGAGGTCGTGCAGCTCGAGAAGGACCTTGTCACCGAGCGCCGGCGGTTCGGTGGTTCGGGCGAATTCAGCGAGCCGCAAGGCGTGCTCGTGCTGCCGGACCCGGTCGCCGAGCGGCTGGGATACGACGTCGTGGTCGCCGACAGCGTGCATCATCAGATCAAGTCCATCCGGCTGAGTGATGGACGTGTGCAAACACTGGCCGGCACCGGACATCAGTTGCGGGAACGCACGGGCGGCGGCCCCGCACTCCGGCAGGATCTCTCCACGCCGTGGGATGTCGCCTGGTGGATCGACAGGGTGGTCATCGCCATGGCGGGCACCCACCAACTGTGGGCGTTGCACCTCGCTCTCGATCCGGCGGACAACACGGTCGCCGTGCTTGCCGGCACGTCCAATGAAGGCATCCGGGACGGTGCCGCCGACGACGCATGGTTCGCGCAGCCCTCCGGGCTCGCCGCGTCCGCCGACGGCGTCCGCCTATGGGTTGCCGATTCAGAGACGTCATCCTTGCGGTCGGTCATGTTGCAAGAGAGCGGATTCGAGGTTGCGACCCACCTCGGCAAGGGGTTGTTCGAGTTCGGGCACGTCGACGGCGACGCATCCGACGCGTTGATGCAGCACCCCCTCGGCCTCACCGAACTACCCGATGGATCGGTGGCCGTGACCGATACCTATAACGGCGCCATCCGGCGGTATACGCCGAGCGACGGGCGGATGACGACCCTCGCCACTGGTCTCTCGGAGCCCAGCGGAGCGTGTGTGGAGGTCGACGGCGCCGAGGTGCGCCTGGTCGTGGTCGAGTCGGCGGCGCATGAGGTGACCCGGGTCGCCATACCGCAGAAGGCGCAGACTGTGCGTGGCCTCGCGCATCAGACCCACCGTCCGGCAACGCAGCTCGCCCCAGGCGCGGTGACGCTGCGCGTGGCGTTCGAGCCACCGACGGGGCAGAAGCTGGATCTGCGATACGGCGATCCGACGCAGCTGATGGTGTCGGCGACACCGGAGGCCTTCCTGCGTGACGGTGCGGGCACGGCGCAGGGTCTGGATCGCGAGCTCACGCTCGACCCCGCCGTCGGCTCGGGGATCCTGCATGTTGCGGTGCGCGCGGCGGCATGCGATGGGGATCCGGTCACCGGCGAGGTGCCGGAGCATGCCGCATGCCATCTCTACCAGCAGGATTGGGGCATCCCGATCACCCTGGCCGACGGCGCGCAGAGGGAGTTGCGCCTCGACCTGCGGGGAGTGTGAGATGCGCCGAGTGGCCGAGAAAAGTGCCGAGCGGCCTACCTATTCGCGCGAATAGGTAGGCCGCTCGGCGGGTATGTAGGCCACTCGGCGGATCAGAAGGCGTCCTCCGGGAGGTCCATCAGCGATCCGTCGATGTCGTCGATGATC
>CAYPQR010000609.1:0-2137 GCA_964412865.1 uncultured Intrasporangiaceae bacterium | reverse complement strand
TCACTCACGGAAAGGGATGTGAACCAATGACCGACGACATCATGTCCGCGTTACGTGGCCTCCAGGCCGCCGACGTGCCCGTGCACGGGGGGCGCACGCTCGCTTATGTGTATGACTCGGGCCTCGCGGACGCCGACCGGGTCGGTCGCGAGGCGGTCGCCGCGTACGCCGGCTCCAACGGCCTCGATCCGACCGCCTTCCCCAGTCTGCTGACCATGGAGAACGACCTCGTCGGTTTCGCCTGCGACCTGCTCGACGCGCCCGACACGGCCGTCGGCACCATCACCTCCGGCGGCACCGAGTCGGTGCTGCTCGCGGTGCAGACCGCCCGCGACGCCCATCCGGACATCGACCGGCCCCGCATGGTGATCCCGTCCACTGCGCACGCGGCATTCCACAAGGCGGCCCACTATTTCGGCGTCGAGCCCGTGGTCGTAGGCGTCACCGACGACCACCGCGCCGATCCGTCGGCGATCGCCTCTGCCATCGACGCCCGCACGGTCCTCGTCGTGGCGAGCGCACCGTCCTACGCACACGGCGTCGTCGATCCCGTCACCGAGATCGCGGCTGAAGCGGCACGCCACGGTGTGCGGTGCCACGTCGACGCGTGCATCGGCGGATGGGTCCTGCCGTATGCGAGGCGGCTCGGCCGCAGGATCCCGCCGTGGACCTTCGCCGTGCCCGGGGTGACGAGCATCTCGGTCGATCTGCACAAATACGCCTATGCCCCCAAAGGCACCTCGATCCTGCTGCATCGCACACCCGAGCTGCGCCGTCCCCAGTTCTTTGCCAGCGCGGCCTGGCCCGGCTACACGATGCTCAATTCGACGATGCAGTCGACGAAGTCGGGCGGCCCGCTCGCGGGCGCGTGGGCGGTCGTGCACAGCATCGGCGACGCCGGCTACCTCCGCCTCACCGAGACCATGCTGACCGGCGTCGATCGCCTCGTCGACGGCATCGATGCGCTGGCGCCGCTGCATACCCTCGGCCGGCCCGACTCCACCCTCGTCGTGTTCGCCACCGACGAAACCTGCGACCCCTTCACGGTGGCCGACCTGCTGTCGCGCGACGGTTGGTACGTGCAGCCGCAGCTGTCGTTCGGCGGCGACGGGCCCTCGATCCATCTGTCCGTCAGCCCCGCCACGGATGTGGAGGCGTTCCTGGTCGCGCTGGAGACGGCCGTGCGCCAGGCCGTCGAGGCGGGGCCGGTGCAGGTCGACTCCGGGGTCGCCGACTTTGTGCGCGCCCTGCGGGCCGAGTCGCTCAGCGACGAGGACTTCGACGGGCTGCTCGCCGCGGTCGGCATGGCCGGTGGCGGCACGGCGCTCCCGGAATCGATGGCGCCGGTGAACGCCCTGCTCGACATCGCCGCGCCGCCGCTGCGGGAGGCGCTCCTCACGGCCTTTCTCGACCGCCTATCGCGTCCGGTCCGGTCCTCCCCCGACCACCCGCCGAGCGGTGCACATTCCCGCTGACAGGCATACATACTTCGTATGCCTGTCAGCGGGAATGTATGCCCGTCGGCGACGGGGTCAGGCCGTCGATCGGCTGCGCCGGCTGAGCGCGTCGACCGTGACGGCCGCGAGCAGCACCAGCGCGGTCACCATCAGCTGGCTCGCCGCCGACAGGTTGAGCAGGCCCATTCCGTTGTAGATCGTGGCGACGATCAGCCCACCGAGCAGCGCGTGCACGATCTTGCCGCGGCCGCCGAACAGGCTGGTGCCGCCGATGACCGCGGCCGCGACGGCCAGCAGGACGTATTGGCCGCCCTCGACGTTGCTCGAGATCGACCCGAGCCGCGACGCATAGAAGATGCCCGCGGCGCCGGCGGTCAGACTGGACAGGGCGAACGCGATGACGCGTATGCGCGACAGGTTGATGCCGGCCCGGCGGGCCGCCTCCGCGTTGCCTCCGATCGCATAGACGTATCGGCCGAATCGCGTGTGGCTGAGCAGCAGGGTCCAGATGAACACGATCGCCAGCACGATCGGCACCGCCCACGGCACGCCGCTGCCGGCGCTGCACACCAGCACGAGGACGATGCCCGCGGCGGCCACCACGGCCACCTTGGCGATGCTCAAACCGATCGGTGAGGTGGTCAGGCCGTTGGCTCTGCGCTGCCTGTCGCGCCACGCCG
>CAYPQR010000608.1:0-2138 GCA_964412865.1 uncultured Intrasporangiaceae bacterium | reverse complement strand
TCTTCCCGGTCGCCAACGACCTGCTGCTGATGTTCATCGGCCTCGAGGTGCTCTCGCTGCCCCTCTACATCATGACCGCCCTGGCTCGCCGCCGCCGGCTGCTGTCACAGGAAGCCGCGATGAAGTACTTCCTGATCGGCGCCTTCTCGTCGGCCTTCTTCATCTTCGGCACGGCGCTGCTCTACGGCTTCGCCGGGTCGCTCGACTTCGACGCGATCAACACCGCGATCCAGACCAAGGGCGGTATGGACAGCCTGCTGGTGCCCGGCGTCCTGCTCGTCGGAGTCGGCCTGCTCTTCAAGGCGGGGGCCGCGCCGTTCCACACCTGGACACCCGACGTCTACCAGGGCGCGCCCACGCCGCTGAGCGGCTTCATGGCCGCCACGGTGAAGGTCGCCGCCTTCGGTGCCCTGCTGCGCGCGTTCTACGTCGCGTTCGAGGGCCTGAAGTGGTCGTGGCAGCCGGTGCTGGCGATCGTCGCGCTGTTGACCATGATCGTCGGCGCGGTGCTGTCGGTGGTGCAGACCGACATCAAGCGGCTGCTGGCATACAGCTCGATCACGCACGCAGGCTTCGTGCTCGTCGGACTCATCGCCCTCAACAAGGTCGGCATCTCGGGCACGCTGTTCTATCTGGCGGCCTACGGCTTCAGCATCATCGCGGCATTCGCGCTGGTGGCGCTGGTGCGTTCGTCCGGCTCCGAGGCAACCCATCTGTCGCAGTGGGCCGGTCTGGGCAAGACGAGCCCGATCGTTGCGGGCATCATGTCGTTCCTGCTGCTGGCCTTCGCCGGCATCCCGCTGACGTCGGGGTTCACCGCGAAGTTCGCGGTGTTCTCGGCCGCCGTCGGGCACGGCGGCACCTGGCTCGCGATCATCGGCATGATCATGAGTGGCGTCACGGCGTTCGTGTACTTCAAGGTGATCGTGCTGATGTACTTCTCCAAGCCCGCTGACGGCGTCGTCGTGATCACGCCGACCGCCCTCACCGGTATCGCCGTCGCGGTCGGGGCCGTGGTGACGCTGCTGCTCGGCATCGTGCCGTCGCCACTGTTCCAGATGGCGCAGAACTCGACACTGTTCCTGCGATGAATCCTTACCGCGGGGTCCCCGAATGAGTGTGATCGCGGCCGGGTTTCCTGGAGCCGACCCCCAGCTGGCCGCCCGGCTCACGGACGGCCTGGAGGAGGTGCAGCGCAGGCTGCACGACGTCGTCGACCACGACGACCCCTTCGTCGCGCGGGCTTCTCGACACCTGCACACCGCCGGCGGCAAACGCTTCCGGCCACTGCTGACGCTGCTGACCAGCGAGTTGGGCAGCGGACGCAACCAGAAGGTCATCGACGCCGCCGTGGGAGTCGAGCTCACCCATCTCGCGTCGCTCTATCACGACGACGTGATGGACGGCGCCGACATGCGCCGTGGCGTGAGCAGCGCCAACGCCGAGTTCGACAACACGACGGCGATCCTGGTGGGAGATCTGCTCTTCGCGCGGGCCTCGGAGATCGTCGCGGGGCTCGGCGCCGACGCAGTGCTGATCCAGGCCCAGACCTTCGTGCGGCTGTGCACCGGGCAGATCCAGGACGACCGGCAGGCACCCGAGGGCGCCGACCCGATGACGCACTATCTGCAGGTGCTGGAGCACAAGACCGGCTCACTGATCTCGACGGCCGCGCGATACGGCGCGATGTTCGCGGGATGTCCGGCCGAGACCATCGAGCTCGTCGCCCGCTACGGCGAACTCGTCGGCCTGGTGTTCCAGCTGGCCGACGACGTCCTCGACATCACCTCCCAGGCCTCCGACTCGGGCAAGGCTCCGGGCACCGACCTGCGCGAGGGGGTCACGACGCTGCCTGCGCTCTATGCCAAGGCCTCCACCGACCCCGCCGACGCGCGCCTGCAGGAGCTGCTGTCGCATCCGCTCACCGACGACGCCGAACATGCCGAGGCGCTCGCGCTGCTGCGCGCCCACCCTGCGGTGGAGCAGGCGCGCCAGCGCACCCTGCAGGTGGCCAAGGAGGCCTCCGACCTGCTCGAGCCGCTGGGTGACGGCCCAGCACTTGACCTCCTGCGGCTCCTTCCGGGCTCCCTCGCCTCCCGCAACAGCTGACTCACCCGGGCCGGTCGAGTAGGTCGGAG
>CAYPQR010000607.1:0-2145 GCA_964412865.1 uncultured Intrasporangiaceae bacterium | reverse complement strand
GCAAGGCCGCCGCACGGGACCGCCGTCACCTGCGCGTGCGCAAGCGCGTCGCCGGGACGAGCCTGCGCCCGCGTCTGGTGGTCACCAGGTCCTCGCGCCACATGTTCGTGCAGGTCATCGACGACACCGTGGGTCACACCCTGGCGTCGGCGTCGACCATGGAGGCCGACCTGCGCTCCTTCGACGGCGACAAGTCGGCGAAGGCCAAGCGGGTCGGCGAGCTGGTCGCGGCTCGCGCGAAGGAGGCCGGCATCGAGGGCGTCGTCTTCGACCGCGGAGGCAACCGGTATGCGGGGCGCGTCGCCGCCGTCGCCGAGGGTGCCCGCGAGGGAGGCCTCTCGTTCTGATGAATAGCTCTGGTATGACCCCAACGAAGAAGAGGAGCCGCTGATGGCTGGACCGCAGCGTCGAGGCGCCGCCGGCCAGACCGGTGAGCGCAGCAACGACAACAAGAACGACAACCGCTCGGGCGGGCGCGGCCGGGGCGGCCGCGACAACCGTCGCGGTGGTGACGACCGCAACCAGTATCTGGAGCGGGTCGTCGCGATCAACCGTGTCGCCAAGGTCGTCCAGGGTGGACGTCGCTTCAGCTTCACCGCCCTCGTCGTGGTCGGCGACGGCAACGGCACCGTGGGCGTCGGCTACGGGAAGGCCAAGGAGGTGCCCTCGGCCATCGCCAAGGGCGTCGAGGAGGCCAAGAAGAACTTCTTCCGCGTGCCGATGATCCAGGGCACCATTCCGCACCCGGTGCAGGGTGAGGACGCGGCCGGTGTGGTGCTGCTGCGCCCGGCGAGCCCCGGTACCGGTGTCATCGCCGGGGGCGCGGTCCGCGCCGTCCTGGAGTGCGCCGGTATCAGCGACGTGCTGTCCAAGTCGCTCGGCTCGGGCAACAACATCAACGTCATCCACGCCGCGGTCAAGGCACTGAAGAGCCTCGAGCGCCCCGAGGCGGTCGCGGCGCGGCGCGGACTGCCGCTGGACCGCGTGGCCCCTGCCCAGATGCAGCGGGCGATGGCGGCCGGCGCGGCAGAGAAGGCAGGTGCATGATGGCGAACCTGAAGGTGACCCAGGTGCGTTCCAAGA
The DNA here is from genome assembly GCA_964412865.1 of uncultured Intrasporangiaceae bacterium. Lineage (GTDB taxonomy): Bacteria > Actinomycetota > Actinomycetes > Actinomycetales > Dermatophilaceae > Leekyejoonella. The sequence continues at coordinate 1,062 of CAYPQR010000607.1, read as the reverse complement.
TCGGCAACAAGCCGCAGCATCGCGAGACGCTGCGCTCGCTCGGCCTGCGCAAGGTCGGCGACAGCGTTGTCAAGGAGGACCGGCCGGAGTTTCGCGGCATGGTCCGTGCGGTCGCCCATCTGGTGACCGTTGAGGAGGTTGACTGATGAGCCAGAAGCAGGAGCACGCGCTCAAGCTGCACCACCTGCGTCCGGCCCCGGGTGCCAAGACCGCGAAGACCCGCGTCGGTCGCGGCGAGGCGTCCAAGGGCAAGACCGCGGGCCGCGGCACCAAGGGCACGAAGGCGCGCTACCAGGTGCCCGAGAGCTTCGAGGGTGGCCAGACGCCGCTGCACATGCGGCTGCCGAAGCTGCGTGGTTTCAAGAACCCGGCGAAGATCCAGTACCAGGTCGTCAACCTGGACAAGATCTCCGCGCTGTTCCCCGACGGCGGCCAGGTGACGCCGGAGGAGCTGGCGGCCAAGGGCGCCGTCCGCGGCGGTCGTCCCGTCAAGGTGCTGGGCACCGGCGAGATCACCGTCAAGGTCGACGTCACCGCGCAGAAGTTCTCGGCGTCGGCCAAGGAGAAGATCGAGGCTGCAGGCGGTTCGGTCACCAGCCTGTGACTCGACCTGCGTTGATCACACACATCGCCCCGGGCGGGAGCTTTCGAGCCGCCCGGGGCGTTGTTGATACCGTCGACGATGTCGTCGAAGCCGTTTTTCCTGGCCCCGCTCGTCGTGAGCCGGGGCCCGACCAGTGGGTGTCCCGCGATCCGGGCCTCCCACTTAGATCAGCCGCGCGTCCACGTGGCACCAGGAGGAGTCGTTGCTAACCGCCTTCGGTCGCGCGTTCAAGACGCCTGAACTGCGCAACAAGATCCTGTTCACCCTCGGGGTCATGGCCCTGTTCCGGCTGGGGTCGCAGATCCCGACGCCGGGCATCTCCTACAAGCTCGTGCAGGCGTGCACGTCGGCCGGCGGGTCAGGCAACGGCCTGCTCGGCCTGGCGAACCTGTTCTCCGGCGGTGCGCTGCTGCAGCTGTCGGTCTTCGCGCTGGGCATCATGCCCTACATCACCGCGA
>CAYPQR010000606.1:0-2146 GCA_964412865.1 uncultured Intrasporangiaceae bacterium | reverse complement strand
CGATGACCTTGATGCCGGTCTCGAACATCTGGGTCTTGGACTCCAGCTGGTCGAAATCGGGCGCCTTGCGGTGAATGCCCCACCGCTCGGTGATGTCGAGCGTGGTGCCCGGCTCGATGTCGAGGCACTTGCCGGTCGTGTTGAAGACGTGACCCAGGGTCACGTCGCCGACCGGCACCGTGATCGAACCGCCGGTGTTGATCACTTCCTGGCCGCGGACGACACCGTCGGTCGGCTGCAGCGAGACGGCGCGCACCATGTTGTCACCCACGTGCTGGGCGACCTCCAGGTTGATCGTCGTCTTGTGCTCACCCTCGAGGTCGCCGCCGGAGAGGTCGACCTCCAAGGTCAGCAGGTTGTAGATGTCGGGCATCCCGTCGACGGAGAACTCCACGTCGACGACGGGGCCGGTCACACGGGCGACACGGCCGACCGAGGTGGCCTGCTCGGCGCCCTGTTCGGCCTCTGGGGCAACAGTGCTCATGACTTACTTCCTTCTTCGGGTATGGCGCTCAGCTTGCGTCCGCGAGGGCGCTGGCGCCACCAACGATCTCGCTGATCTCTTGGGTGATCTCGGCCTGACGGGCCTGGTTGGCCAGCCGGGTGTAGGTCTTGATGAGTTCCTCCGCGTTGTCCGTCGCCGACTTCATCGCGCGCTGGCGGGCCGCCAGCTCGGACGCCGCCGACTGGAGCAGCGCATTGAAGATCCGCGCCGAGATGTACTTCGGCAGCAACTCGTCGAGCACCTGCTCCGGACCGGGCTCGAACTCGTAGAGCGGCAGCGGGCCGTCCGGCTTACCGTCGTGGTCGAGGTCGAGGTCGTCCAGATCGCCCTCGACCACCTCCAGTGGCAGCAGGCGCAGCACCTGGGGCTCCTGATTGACCATGTTGACGAACTTGGTGTAGACGACGTGGACCTCGTCGACCCCGCCCTCGTCGGAGCCCAGGTTGAACTCGTCGGTCAGCCGGCGCCCGATCTCCCGGGCCACCTCGAAGTTCGGGGCCTCCGTGAAGCCGGTCCACTCGTCGGCATACGGACGGCGGCGGAACTTGTAGTAGCTGACCGCCTTGCGGCCGACGAGGAACGGCACGACGTCCTTGCCCTCACCGGTCAGCCGCTCGATCAGCTCGCCGCTCTCACGGATCGCGTTGACCGAGTAGGCGCCGGCCAGGCCACGGTCGCTGGTGATGATCAGCACCGCCGCGCGCCGCCGGTCCTCACGCTCGGTGGTCAGCGGGTGGTCGACGTTGGAGTGCGACGCGACCGCCGACACCGCACGGGTCAGCGCCGACGCGTAGGGCGTCGACTCGGCGACCTTCTGCCGCGCCTTCACCACGCGGGAGGCCGCGATGAGCTCCATCGCATTGGTGATCTTCTTGGTCGACTGCACCGACCGGATGCGCTGGCGGTAGACCCGCATCTGCGCTCCCATAGGGCGCCCCTTTCGTTAAACCTGATCGCCGTGGTCGGTCCGTCAGTCCTGCTTCTTCTGCTTGACGATCTGCGCCTGGTCGATCTGGTCCTGGGCGATCTCGTCGAACGACTCGGAACCCTCGCCGCCGTGGTCACCGCCCGGGGCGAACTGGCCCTTGAACGACTCGATCGCGGCCTCCAGCGCGGAGATCGTCTCGTCGCTGATCTTGCCGGGCTGGCGCAGCGTGGCCAGCAGGGCGCTCTCGTGACGGCGCAGGTGCTCGAGGAACTCCTGCTCGAAGCGGCGCACATCGCTCACGGCGATGTCGTCGACGTGGCCCCTCGTGCCGGTCCAGACGACGACGATCTCCTCCTCGACCGGCATCGGCGAGGACTGCGACTGCTTGAGCAGTTCGACCAGCCGCTCACCGCGGGCGAGCTGCTGCCGGGATGCGGCGTCGAGGTCGGAGGCGAACATCGCGAACGCCTCGAGGGCGCGGAACTGCGCCAGGTCGACCTTCAGCCGGCCCGACACGTCCTTCATACCCTTGATCTGCGCGTCACCGCCGACACGGGAGACCGAGACACCCACGTCGATCGCCGGGCGGACGTTGGAGTTGAACAGGTCGGCCTGCAGATAGATCTGACCGTCGGTGATGGAGATGACGTTGGTCGGAATGTAGGCCGACACGTCACCGGCCTTGGTCTCGATGATCGGCAGACCGGTCATCG
>CAYPQR010000605.1:0-2155 GCA_964412865.1 uncultured Intrasporangiaceae bacterium | reverse complement strand
CCGCGACCATCTGGTCGGGCACGGGGCTGGTGAACACCTCACCGGCGCAGGCGGCATCGAGCATCCCTGACCCCACGAAGCCGCCGTGCATGGGTTCGTGGCCGCTGCCGCCGCCGGAGACCAGCGCCACCTTGCCGTCGTCCTTCGGCGTCGCGCGGTAGACGACGCGCTGGTCGAGATCCACTCGCAGGTCGGGGTGCGCCGCCGCCATGCCGGCGAGTGCGTCGGTCACGATCGTCTCGGCGGCATTCAGGATCTTCTTCATCTGCATCAGCCTAACCACGCGGACAAGATGGGAGGACTCGATCATTGCAGGCCGTCGCCGACCTGCGGTGTTGCGTCCGCGGGCGGATTGAATCCTCCCGGCTCGTCCGCTTCACAACCGGCCGAGGGCGCGGATACCGGCCGGCACGAGCGGCCGGTCGAAGGCGTCGGCGAGCGACAGCGTGCCTGCGGTGATGCCGGTGAAGGCGCGCCGGCCGAGCGAGGTGCGCGTGATGACGCGGTGGAACAGACCGGGGTGGCGCTCGAAGGCGCGCAGCGACCGCCGGCCCGCGGCGATCTCCTTCAGGACGGCCGGTGTCAGTGCGCGGCGGTAGGCCCGCCCGACCTCGAACGGCGTCCATCCGTCGAGGGCGCCGTGGGCGGCGAAGGTGCCCGCGGCGTCGCCGGACCGCACGGCATGGGAGATGCCCTCGCGGGTCCAGGGCTCGAGCAGCCCGGCGGCGTCGCCGGCCAGCAGCACCCGGTCGTCCGACAGGGGCGAGCCGTGGGCGCGGCACCGGGTCAGGTGACCGGAACTCCTGGCGACCGGCAGCTCGTCGAGGCCGTGGCGGCGCAGCAGCGCCGAGAGATAGGCGCGGGTCGCCTCGGGCTGCCCCTTGCGGTGGATGACGCCGACGGTGAGCGCGCCGTCCTTGGGGAAGACCCAGCCATACGACCCGGGCAGCTCACCCCAGTCGAGGTGTATGCGGCGCTGCCACCGCCCGCTCGTCGGTGCGTCGAGCTCGACCTCCAGGCCGAGGTCGACCCGGCCCATCGTGGCGCCGACGTGCCGGGCGATGCGGCTCGTCGAGCCGTCGGCACCGACGACGTAGCGGGCCCGGATCGCGCCCTCCGCGGTGGTGAGCTCGACGTGGTCGTCCTCGTCGGCGATGCCGGTGACCGCGGTGCCGAGCAGCGTCGCCGCTCCCGCTCGGACGGCGCAGCTCAGCAGCGCGGCGTCCAGCTCGGTCCGGGTGACGAGGGTGAGGATGCGCGTGGGGCTCTGCATCCATCGTTCGTCCTCGCCGCGAAGGCTGAACGATGCCGTATCGACGTGCTGGGCGACCGGCAGGTCGAGTTCGGCCGGCAGCGCACCCAGGGTCGCGCCGATCAGGCCCCCGCCGCAGGTCTTGTAGCGCGGGAAGCGCGCCCGGTCGACGATCAGCGTGCGTGCGCCGGCGAGCGCGGCGGCACGTGCGGCCATGCTCCCGGCAGGCCCGGCACCGACGACTGCCACGTCATAGATCGAGGTCGCGTCCGGCACGATGCCCAAGCCTAATCGCCGGCCGCGGGGGCCTCTGCGGGCCTGGCCGGGTCGAGTCGCTCCCAGACGCGGGCGAGTGCCCGCAGGTCGTCGTCGTCCAGGCGGTCGAAGAACAGCGTCCGCAGGTCGGCGTGGTGTCTGCGCCACGCCTTGCGCAGCAGTGCGCGTCCCTGTCTGGTCAGCACCGCGTTGCTGCTGCGGGCGTCGGTCGCCGAGCGGCGCCGCTCGATCAGGCCGCGTCGCTCGAGCCGGTCGGCGAGCCGGGTGAAGCCTCCGGTGGACATCAGCCGCTGCTCGGCGAGGTCCGACATCCGCATCCCGTCCCGCCCGGCCTCACCGAGCAGGGCGAGCACGCTGTATTCGGCCATGCTGACCCCTACTCGGCTGAGGTTCGTCTCGATGTCGCGCCACAGCCTGTCGTGTGTCTGCAGGAATCCGCGCCACGCCTCGTCCTCGAGGTCCGTCAGCTTCTCGGTCGGCATGTCTGCACTGTATCGGGAATAGCCTGCGAACCACGGTGTTATAGGTGTCTGCACAGGCAGATAAACCTCTTGTGTCGACGACGGAAGGATGAGGCCATGACATTCGAGATCGGGATCATGACGTTCGGCGAGGTCACCGCCGATC
>CAYPQR010000604.1:0-2156 GCA_964412865.1 uncultured Intrasporangiaceae bacterium | reverse complement strand
ACGAGAGGGACCGGCCGCCCGTCTCACGGGCGGCCGTCGCCGACGTCACCCGCCGGCATCCGACCCTTCGCGCTCGTGAGTGTCGTCGAGCACGATCCGGCCGATGGTCTCGTATCGTTCGGGTGATAGGTATTTCGTAGCGATCGCATAGACCAGCCCGATCACACCGACCGCGATCACGATCCACGGTGACGCCTTGAAGACGATGTCGCTCGCAGCCGCACCAGCGGCGAAGCTGGCGTTGTGGATCAGCAGCCAGGTCACGTAGATCATCCCGATGCCGCCGATCAGGGGCGCGACGAACGTGCGGAACCAGTTGGCCGTCTCCGGATGCTTCTTGAGCACATGGAAATACGAGATCGACGAGAACGACGTGAGCGCCTGCACGATCATGATCGCCATGGTGCCCATGATCGCCATCAGCGTGTAGAGCTGCGCATACGGGTCACGGCCGGTGAAGAAGAACCACAGCACGATGATGGTGGCCAGGGCCGACTGCGCGAACCCGGCGACGTGCGGCGAATGCCAGACCGGGTGGGTCGCGCCGAGCGTCTTGCGCAGACCCGGGATCAGATCCTCGCGGCTGATGGCATAGATGTAACGCGCAGCACAGTTGTGGAATGCCATGCCGCACGCGTAGGAGCCTGTCATCAGCAGGAACTCGAACAGCACGACGGCCCATTGCCCCAGATGCTCTCCGACGGGGCCATAGAAGATGTTGCCCGCCTTGTCGGTGTTCTGGGCGATGGCGACGGCGTTCTCCGGGCCGGTGCCGACGATCGCCGACCACGAGATGAACACGTAGAAGATGCCGATGCCGATGACGGCCGTCATGATCGCGCGGGGAATGATGCGCTTCGGGTTGCGCGACTCCTCGCCATACATCGCGGTCGACTCGAAACCGACCCACGACCAGAACGCGAAGAACAGGCCGATCCCTGCGGCGCCGACCGCCGTGATCGTGCCGCCGGGCTCTCCCGGCTTGGGGACGACCTCGTTCAGGCTCTGGAAGGCGTTGATCGGGTTCAGCGATCCGAGTGACCAGCCCTGCGGGCCGCCTCCGGTGAAGAGCACCGAGAACGCCATCAGGCTGAGCATCACGATCTCGGTGACGAGGAAGACACCGAGCACTTTGACCGTCAGGTTGATGTCGAAGTAGGTGAGCAGCGCGTTGACGACCAGCATCAGGATGGCGAATGCCAGCCACGGGATGTTCAGGCCGAGGTGCTCGGAGAAGAAGTTGTGCGCGAAGAACGAGAAGATGCCGACCAGCGACGCCTCGAACACGATGTATGCCATGGTCGTCAGGCCACCCGCGGCGAGGCCGAGAATGCGCCCGAGCCCGTGGGACACATAGCCGTAGAACGCGCCGGTCGCCGTGATGTGTTTGGCCATCGCGGAGTAGCCGAGCGCGAACAGGCCGAGCACGATCGTCGCGACCAGGTAGCCCGCCGGCGCGTTGGCGCCGTTGCCGAACCCGATCGCGATCGGCACGTTGCCGACCATCGCCGTGATCGGCGCGGCCGTGGCCACCGACATGAACAGCACACCGGTGAGACCGACCGCATTGCGCCGAAGGCGCTGCACGTCGCCGTGCTTCGAGGTCGGTCCACCGGATCTGGCCGCATCGTCGGGCGGCCCTGGTCGCGCTTGCGTTTCACTCATCGTCGAGCCTCCATTGCTCGGAGCACGACGGGCGACACATGGTCTGCGGCATCGTGCCTCGCCTGGACATGGGCGGAAGTCAGCGTTGCTGAGATGTGATCTGAATCACTACGACACGGAGCATCATGGCACCACTGGTTTACCGGCCGCAATATTTCTGACAGACCAAATTTTGATTTGGTCGCAAACCTTGACATTTTCGGTCGGACCAGAAACCCTGAGCCGTATCGATCTGCCGCAGGCAGTGCGGCATGCGGAGGAAGGGGCTGGGGCATGCACGACTTCGGTGCGTTCAGCTTCGACTCGAAGAGCGAGGTGCTCGAGAAGTCCAAGGCCTTCTGGAACCCGGACAAGACGCAGTTCTGGAGTGACTCCGGCGTCGATTTGGTGATCGACAAACGCGAGGGCTACTTCCTGTGGGACATGGACGGCCGACGACTGATCGACCTCCACCTCAACGGCGGCACCTACAACCTCGGTCACCGCAATCC
>CAYPQR010000603.1:0-2158 GCA_964412865.1 uncultured Intrasporangiaceae bacterium | reverse complement strand
CACAGCAGACCAGACAACACGAGATAGTGAGGAAGGGTTCCATGCGTACAGCAACCATCCGCAGGACCGTGGCGGCCGCATCGATCGCCACTCTTGCCGCCGGTGTGATGGCCGGATGCGGCTCCAGCGACACGACGGGCTCCGGCTCGACCGGCGACAACGGCGGTGGGGGCGGCGGGTCGTCCAAGACGCTCACGATCCCGATCGCCTCCGGCTGGGACGAGGACACCGTCGTGACCAAGCTGTGGGCTCACGTCCTGGAGAAGCACGGCTACACCGTCAAGACGCCGACGATGGACATCGGCATCGTCTTCGCCGGTATCTCGAAGGGCGCCGGAAGCAACGTCGACGCGTTCTTCGACACCTGGCTGCCCAAGACGCACGCGAGCTACTGGAAGAAGATCCACAACAAGGTCGAGGACATCGGCGTCTGGTACGACCAGGCGACCTTGAACATCGCCGTGCCGAAATACATGAAGGACGTCAACTCGCTGTCCGACCTCAAGGGCCAGGCCGACGCGGTGAACAAGACCATCACCGGCATCGACCCGGGCGCAGGCCTGACCAGTGTGACCAAGAAGGACATGATGCCCGCGTACGGGCTGGACGACTGGACGCTGAAGACGTCCAGCACCGCGGCCATGCTCGCGTCGCTGCAGAAGGCGATCGACGCCAAGAAGCCGATCGTCGTCACGCTGTGGCACCCGCACTGGGCCTACGGCGCATTCCCGATCAAGGATCTGAAGGACCCGAAGGGTGCCATGGGCGGTGCCGAGAAGATCCACGTGATCGGCAAGGACGGGTTCAAGAAGGAGCACCCCGACATCTACAAGTCGTTCAAGGCCTTCACGATGAAGGACCCCGATCTGGCCTCCCTGGAGAACTCCATGCTCAAGAAGCACAAGGACGACCCGCAGACCGGCCTGAACGAATGGATCAAGAAGAACCAGAAGTTCGTCGACAGCCTCTGGAAGGGCTGAGCCGGCAGGATCCCGAAAGAGTGGGCGGAGGGTGTCAGGTGTGACGCCCTCCGCCTACTCTTTATGTCATCACCACCGGTGGTGATGCAGCGGAATCGCCGTCACCTGACCCCCGCCGGCCGACTTCGGCAGGATCGAGCCGGTCGTGACGTAGGCGGTGTCGCCGCGCAGCGCGATGCCGTAGGGCGCCATGAGCCCGCTCGCGACGACGCTGTGGTGGCTGCCGCCGCCGCGCGGGATCTTCACCACGGCGCCGATCGGCCCGCTCTGCAGCCCGTGCTGGGCGATCTCCACGGCATACAGGGTGCCCCGGCGGTCGAAGGCGAGATCGGTGACGTTGGTCAGGCCCGAGGCGTAGACGCTCGCGTGCCCACCCTTGACCTTCCAGATCACCGCGCCGCCTTCACAGAACGGGAACCCGGTCAGTTCGCTCACGTAATAGGCGTGGCCGGGCCCCCGGACCACCGAGGTCGGGACCGCCTGCGGTGGCACGGGCGGGTTGCAGGTGACGCTCGAATCGGGGAACGTCGTGATCAGGCTGACCTTGCCGCTCCGGGAGACGCGCAACAGGTCGTTGCCGCCCGCATCGGCGGCGACGTAGCCGCTGCCCTCGCGCAGGAGGGCGTTGGGGTTGGAGTCGGGCGGATCGGGCGGTGCCGGGTTGTTGACCGCCTCGTATGCCGCGAGGTCGCCCAGCTGCCGCACATCGCTGGTCTTCCACCATCTGCCGTGACCGATCGATGCCGTCGACACGGTGCCCAGCAGGTGACCCGCCGAGGAGGCGGCCGAGAAGGTGAACCGGTTGGTCGGGTTCGATCCGAGGCCGACGGTGAACGCCACGGTGCCCCGTCGGAGGGAGACGTCGGACGGGCCGACTGCCTCGGCACCGGGCGGCAGCTGACCGCCCTGGGTCGCCACCTGGGGCGCGAGGGACGGCAGTCCGGTGATGACACGGTGCACGTGGCCGTGGCTGATGCGGGCGATCGCGCCCGAGGTGCCGAAGCAGGTCTTGACAGTCGGGTCGTCGTCGCTCGGCACGCACGGCCCGCTGCCCCCGTGACCGGACTCGGCGACATACAGATCACCGTGTGAGTCGAACGCGAGCTGACGCGGGTTGTCCAGACCCGATGCGATCACCCGTGGGCCCGGTGGGCTGGAATGTGCCGGTGTGGCGACGG
>CAYPQR010000602.1:0-2164 GCA_964412865.1 uncultured Intrasporangiaceae bacterium | reverse complement strand
GATCGGCGAGTTCGTCCGGGATCCGCACCGTCGTCTGCCTAGTCATGAATTCATAGTACCGCGACACCATGGTGTCACTGCTGCCACCGCCGGTAGACGTTCCTCAACTGGGATGAGTCATCCCGCGGGGACTGGTGGTTAGTAGCCTCTTGGTCATGTCCGACGGTGACTGGAGGGATGGCGGGTTCAGGCGGCGTCGGCCCTCAGCGGAGGCCCTGGCCTGGGTTGCGGCGTCGATGGGTCGGGGCAGTCGCGTCGTTGGCTATCGCCGAATGACCGGTGGCGTCTCATCCGCTGTGCATCGGGTGACTATCGAGCGCCACGGAGTGCGAACGTTCGCCGTACTGCGGCAGTACCCGGGCGGCCTCGGCCTGGAACGCAGCTTGAGGAGGGAGATCTCCAACCTTGGTGTGGTGGCGGGCAGCGGGCTGCCGGTCCCGAGGGTGCTGGCTGCTGATGTTGCCGGTGCCTCGACGGGAGGCGCGCCGTCGTTGCTGATGACACGGGTGCCGGGGCATGTAGACCTCAATCCGGCGGAACCTCGGTTGTGGATGATGAGGATCGCGGAACTTGCTGTGTTGCTGCACTCCCTCGATCTGCCCGCGAAGGTATTCAGGCCCTGGACGGATTCGTGGATCGCTCCGCTGGACGGGTTTCAGGTGCCGGTCGGTGCGCAGAGGCCCGCGGTGTGGAAGGCGGCGTTTGGTCTCATGGCGGCGCCGCCGCCCGGGGACACTGCCGTCTTTCTGCACGGCGATTTCCTGCCGGTCAACCTGCTGTGGTCGCGCGGCAGGATCACTGGCCTGACCGACTGGAACGGCGTCCATCGAGGGTCGCGCGCGATTGACGTCGGGCACTGTCGGCGATACGTGGCGGCCCTCTACTCGCCCGAGTGGTCAGAGCAGCTTCGGTCGCTCTACGAATCGATCGCCGGAGTGAGCCTCGATCCGTGGTGGGACCTGTATGCGCTGCTGCACCATGACGAGAGCCAGGGCAAGTGGATTCGTCGTCAGGTCGCTGGGCGTCGTCCCGTCGATGTGCCCGGCATGACTTCCCGGGTCGAGGTCGCTATCGAGACTGCGCTACGGCGCCTCGGATAACTGCGGGTTCCGTGCTGGTCGCTTTCCGGGTCCTGTCATGCCGCACAGGTCCGCACTCGGCTCGACCACAAGCGGTCCGGTTTGTGCTGTCGGCCAGCAGTCCGCACGAGGACCCTATCCAGTGCGGGCTGCGCGTGGCAGCGGGCAGGGATCAACCGATCCAGGGGTTGTGCAGGCTGATGCCGGTCGCTTCGAAGTCGGCGGTATTGCGGGTAGCCAGCGTGGCCTGCCGCGATGCACAGATCGCGGCGATCTGTGCATCGGCCGTGGAGATCGGTCGGCCGGCCCTTTCGCGGCCGGCCACGACCTCGCCGTATCGGCGTGCTGCGCGGGCATCGAAGGGCAGGATCACGTCGTTGAAGTCGGCGAACACCATGGCCGCAGTCGCCGCCAACCGATCCCTGCGTGAGCCCACAGGCAGCCGAGCAATGCCATAGTCGACCTCGGCGATCGTGACCGCCGTGGTGTGCAGTCGTCCCACCGTCTCGATCCATGCGGCGACGTTTCCGTCCGGGTTGTCGCGCATCATCTCCGAGACGATGTTGGTGTCGATGACGATCACGACGACTCCGGCAGATCGGCCGCGCGTGGCGTGTCCCGCCGGGCAGGGATGTCCAACTCGACACCACCCACCCCGGCGAAGCGCTCCCGGATCACCTGGCCCAGGTTGGGTCGGTCATCCTCGTCGTCGGCGAGGCTCTCGGTCAGGATTGCCCGTACCTCGGCCTCCATCGACCGCCCGTGGCGAGCGGCTCGCACCTTCAACCGGGCCGCCACGTCGTCGTTGAGGTCACGCACGCTGATCGCCGCCATCACGACCACCTCCTGCCAGCAATGCTAGCACTCCACATCCCGCAGGACGCTCGGCTTGCGGGCGCGGTGTGCGGGACAGGCGCGCGGTCTGCCCGGGCGAGGTATCCACATTCCTCGGCAGCGGGCAGACCGCGGCATATGCGACGCGATCTACCCGCTGCGGGCTGCCTCGTTCTCGCAGGAGCGGGCAGAGCGGGGCATATGCGACGCGATCTACCCGCTGCGGGCTGCCTCGTTCTCGCAGGAGCGGG
>CAYPQR010000601.1:0-2165 GCA_964412865.1 uncultured Intrasporangiaceae bacterium | reverse complement strand
GCACCCGACCGTTGCCACCCTCAGCCGGTCGAGTAGGCGGAGCGGCTGGCTACTGACCAGCCCAGGGGTAGGGGCCGCCCGCGGGGTCGTCGGCTCGACCGGCCGCCTCTGGACAGGGATCCGGGCCACCGCTCGATAGGGTGGCCCGGTGAACAAGCAGCCGCAGCGCGCACCCGGAGGTTTCCCTGTCGTCGGCATCATCGGAGGCGGGCAGCTCGCCCGGATGTGTCAGCCACCCGCCGTCGGCCTGTGCGTGACGCTGTCGGTCCTCAGCGAGTCGGAGGATGCCGCCGCAGCGCAGGTGATCCCATCCGCCCCCATCGGGCAGAAGGACGATCTGGAGGCCATCCGCGCATTCGCTCCGCAGTGCGACGTGGTCACGTTCGACCATGAGCTGGTGCCCCAGGAGGTGCTGCAGAAGCTTGCCGCCGACGGCGTGGTGATGCACCCCGGTCCGGCGGCTCTGAGGCACGCCCAGGACAAGCTGGTGATGCGCGAGCGACTGACCGCGCTGGGCATACCGTGCCCGGCGTGGGCCGAGGTCGAGAGCGTCGACGAGCTCGCGGCCTTCGCCGACGAGCACGGGCTGCCGGTCATCCTCAAGACGCCGCGCGGCGGCTACGACGGCCGGGGTGTGCGGGTCATCGACGACCCCGCGCAGGCGCGGGACTGGTTCGACCGCGGTGAGCCGCTACTGGCCGAAGAAGCCGTCCGGTTCACCCGTGAACTGGCGGTGATGGTGGCGCGCAGCCCCTCCGGCCAGGCCGCCGTCTGGCCCGTCGTGCACACCGTGCAGACCGACGGGATCTGCACCGAGGTGATCGCACCGGCGCCCGACCTCGACGAGGAGTTGCGGGTGCGGATCAGCGAGGCGGCCCTGCGCATCGCGGGTGAACTCGACGTGACCGGGGTCATGGCGGTCGAGGTCTTCGAGATCACCGGTGAGAGCGGCAGCTCATTCGTCGTCAACGAGCTGGCGATGCGGCCCCACAACAGCGGGCACTGGAGCATCGACGGCTCCGTGACCAGCCAGTTCGAGCAGCATCTGCGGGCAGTGCTCGACCTGCCGCTCGGCGATCCCAGCCCGCGCGCGACCTGGACCGTCATGGCCAACGTGCTCGGCGGCGACGACACCGAGCTCTACTCGGCCTACCGCCACCTGCTCGCGCGCGATCCCGGCCTGAAGATGCACCTGTATGGCAAGGGAGTGCGCCCCGGGCGCAAGATCGGCCACGTGACGGTGTGCGGCGACGACCTGGAGGAGTTGCGCGCACGGGCCCGGCACGCCGCGGATTATCTGCGCGGGACGGTGCGTGAGTGAACGGCGCCTTGGACCATTCCGGCGGGCCGGCCCGGAGGAGATGCACGATGGCGAAGCGTGCCACGGATTGTCGAGGAGTGACGCATGAGTGACGAGGTGCCGGCCGTCGGGCTGGTGATGGGCAGTGATTCCGACTGGCCGGTGATGGGTCAGGCAGCAGAGGTGCTCGACGACTTCGGGGTCGGCTACGAGGCCGACGTGGTCTCGGCGCACCGGATGCCCCACGAGATGATCGACTACGGGGCGGGGGCCGCCGAGCGCGGTCTGCGCGTCATCATCGCCGGGGCGGGTGGTGCTGCGCACCTGCCGGGGATGCTCGCCTCGGTCACGCCACTGCCGGTCATCGGCGTGCCGGTGCCGCTGAAATACCTCGACGGCATGGACTCGCTGCTGTCGATCGTGCAGATGCCCGGGGGCGTGCCGGTGGCGACCGTGTCCATCGGCGGGGCCAAGAACGCCGGCCTGCTCGCCGTACGGATGCTGGCCTCCGGGACGGACGACGAGTCGCGGCGGCTGCGCGATGCGATGACGCAGTTCCAGGACGACCTGAAGCAGCAGGCATACGCCAAGGGGGAGGCGCTGCGCACGCGAGCCGCGAAAAGTCCGTAGAGGCGCACGCGAGAGGTCACTCGGGGCGCAACCTCACCGCCTCAGTGGCGCGGACGTCTCGCGTGTGCTGAGCGACGTGTCGGTGCGGGGACCGAGCGAACGACGCCGGAGCAGGCGCTGCTGAGCTTCGCCTGATCCCTCGCCTGATGACCCCCGATGAACTCGTGGGTAGGATCGCGGACGTGACTGGTAACAAGGACTTCGACCTCTTCAAGATCGGCGAGGACCACGAGGC
>CAYPQR010000600.1:0-2167 GCA_964412865.1 uncultured Intrasporangiaceae bacterium | reverse complement strand
GGCTCGCTACTCGACCAGCCAGCGGGATTCGCTTACTCGACCCGCCCCCTGAGGGCGGGTCGCAGGTCGGTCAGCGGGTGCGGGTGATGATCGTGCCGACGAGGCGGTCGTGGAATCCGCGCTGATCGGCGTCCCAGATGGCGGCCGGGATCACCAGGCAGAGCAGGACGCTGCGTCCGAGCCCCAGCACCGGCCCGGCGATCCCGCCACCGACGCGGGTGACACGCAGACCCATGATGCGGTGACCGACGGTGCTGCCGAGCGTGCCGACGAGCAGCACGTTCTCGACGAAGAAGACCAGCAGCGGGCCGAAACCGGTCAGCCCGGTGGAGCCATTGTGGTAGCCGAAGAACGCGTAGGCGATCAGCAGGCACAGTGCCCAGTCGATGGCGAGGGCGATGATCCGCCGGCCCAGGCCCGCGATCGCGCCCGCCCCGGATTCCGGAAGCCCGAGGCGCTGGCCCGGCCATTCCTGGTCGACGCCGGAGGTCGGCGGCCCTTCGAGCCACGAGCCGAGGTCTTTGCGGTCCACCACGTGTCCAGGCTAATCGGTGCCGACCTGGTGCCGCCGCGCGGCTGGGCGGTGCGGAGCGACTCCCGCGGACGTAGCCGGACGGCATACTCGGCGCGTCCGCCAGACGACGGACACCGATGGTCAGCAGGCGATGCGCGTAACATGCGGGAAACATTTCAGTCATGGCTGGGTAACTGATCCCCGCTAGGTTCGACTGGACGCGTGACCCAGGCAGGGGTCGCGCGCAAAGAAGATCCATGGAGGATGCATGTTCAACACCGCCGAAGAGGTCATCAAGTTCATCAAGGATGAACGGGTTGAGTTCGTCGACATCCGCTTTTGTGACCTTCCGGGGGTGATGCAGCACTTCAACGTCCTGGCGTCGTCTTTCGACGAAGAGGCGTTCGAGGACGGCCAGATGTTCGACGGCTCCTCGATCCGCGGCTTCCAGGCCATCCACGAGTCCGACATGAAGCTGATCCCGGACCCGTCCTCGGCCTATGTCGACCCGTTCCGCAAGCGCAAGACGCTGGTGATGAACTTCTCGATCGTCGACCCGTTCACCGGCGAGCCCTACAGTCGCGACCCGCGCAACATCGCGGCGAAGGCGCAGAGCTACCTGAAGTCGACCGGCATTGCGGACACCGCGTTCTTCGGTGCGGAGGCGGAGTTCTACGTCTTCGACGACGTGCGCTTCCTCACGTCGGCGCAGTCGAGCTTCTACCACAT
The DNA here is from genome assembly GCA_964412865.1 of uncultured Intrasporangiaceae bacterium. Lineage (GTDB taxonomy): Bacteria > Actinomycetota > Actinomycetes > Actinomycetales > Dermatophilaceae > Leekyejoonella. Next base: position 924 of record CAYPQR010000600.1, on the reverse strand, counting down.
CGACTCGGTGGAGGCCGCGTGGAACACCGGCCGCGTCGAGGAGGGCGGCAACCAGGGCTACAAGACGCGCTACAAGGGCGGCTACTTCCCGGTGCCTCCGGTCGACCACTTCGCGGACCTGCGCGACGAGATGGTGCAGTTGATGAGCAGCGTGGGCCTGCAGGTGGAGCGGTCGCACCACGAGGTCGGCACGGCGGGCCAGCAGGAGATCAACTACAAGTTCGCGGAGCTGCTGGCATCGGGTGACGACCTGATGAAGTTCAAGTACGTCATCAAGAACGCCGCGTATGCGGCGGGCAAGAGCGCGACCTTCATGCCGAAGCCGCTCTTCGGTGACAACGGGTCGGGGATGCACACCCACCAGTCGCTGTGGAAGGACGGCGAGCCGCTGTTCTACGACGAGAAGGGCTATGGCGGCCTGTCGGACCTGGCGCGGTGGTATGTGGGCGGTCTGCTGCAGCACGCGCCGTCGCTGCTGGCGTTCACGAACCCGACCGTCAACTCCTACCACCGCCTGGTGCCCGGCTATGAGGCTCCGGTCAATCTGGTGTATTCGGCGCGGAACCGGTCGGCGTGCATCCGCATCCCGATCGCGGGCACCTCGCCGAAGGCGAAGCGGATCGAGTTCCGCATCCCGGACCCGTCGGCCAACCCGTATCTGTGCTTCTCCGCGCAGCTGATGGCCGGCCTGGACGGCATCAAGAACCGGATCGAGCCGCCGGAGCCGATCGACAAGGACCTGTATGAGCTGCCGCCCGAGGAGCACGCGAACATCGCGCAGGTGCCCGACTCGCTGCCGGCCGTGCTCGACGCTCTCGAGGCCGACCACGACTACCTCACCGAGGGTGACGTGTTCACCGACGACCTGATCGACACCTGGATCGACTACAAGCGCACCAACGAGGTCGACCCGATCCGGTTCCG
>CAYPQR010000599.1:0-2168 GCA_964412865.1 uncultured Intrasporangiaceae bacterium | reverse complement strand
GCCAGGTCGGTGTGCCCGCGCGTCAGCGTCATGCACGCCACGAACGACGCGGTGGCGAGCACGGCCATGATCAGCCCCATGCCGGTGCTCTGGCTCATGCCGCCGAGCCCGACAAGCACCGGTGCGAGGGCGCCGAGCAGGAACTGGAAGGTGCCGAGCAGCGCGGATGCGGTGCCGGCCTGCCTGCCGTGCTCCGCCAGAGCCAGCGCGGTGGCGTTCGGTGCGACGAGGCCGACGGCCGCGACCGAGCAGAACAGCGCGACCAGCAGCGCCCACAGCGGCCCGCCGCCCGCGACGAGCAGCACCACGACGGCGCTGGCGGCCTGCAGCGTCACCCCGATGCGCAGCAGCATGCCGGCTCGCACGCGACCGACCAGCCATCCGCTCAACTGGGCGCAGCCCACGATGCCGACCGCGTTGGCGCCGAAGACGAGACTGAACTGCTGGGCCGTCAGACCTCTCATCTGCTGCAGCACGAACGGCGACGCGGAGATGTAGGCGAACATCGCCCCGAAGGTCAGGCCCACCGACAGCAGGTAGCCGAGGAAGACCCGCTCGGTGGCCAAACGGGCGAAGGTACGCAGGGTGCGCGGCACATTGCCCGGATGCCGACGCTCGGGCGGCAGCGTCTCGGGCAGCCAGGCCACGACCGCCCCCAGCAGCAGCGCGCCGAACGCGGCGAGGATCACGAAGATCCAGCGCCACGAGCCGAAGCGCAGCAACTGCCCGCCGATGACGGGGGCGAGGATCGGCGCGAGTCCGTTGATCATCATCACCATCGCGAACAGCCTCGCCAGCGCCGGGCCCTCACGCAGGTCGCGGATGATCGCGCGGGCTATCACGATCCCGGCCGCGCCCGCGAGGCCCTGCAGCACGCGCATCGCGATGAGCAGGTAGACCGACGGCGCGACGGCGCACAGGACGGAGGCCACCGCATACACGGTGAGGCTGAACAGCAGCGGCCGCCGCCGGCCGACGGTGTCGCTGAGCGGCCCGGCCAGCGCCTGACCGAGGGCGAGGCCGAGGAGGCATCCGGTGATCGTCAGTTGCACCTGCGTGTCCCCGGTCGACAGGTCGCCGGTGATCTTCGGCAGCGACGGCAGATACATGTCGATCGACAGCGGGCCGAAGGCACTCAACCCGCCGAGCACCACCAGGATCGCGAGTCTGCGCGCCCGAGTCGGCGTGAGCGTTGCGTCCTGACGGCCTGACATCGGTCTCCTTCTCGGCGAGCGCGGGCGGCACAAGTCTTCCATGCGGCATGGGAGCGAGCTGCGGCGCAGGACGGCCGTCGCGACCCGCCGTGGCGTTCGCGGCAGGCCGGTCTGCGCACACGGCACCCGTCGCGGGTTACCGTGTGAAACATCGATCCGCGCCGAGCAAAGGACGAAGGATGAAACTGGCTGATCAGATCGTGGGCCAACTCCAGGCCGTCGGGGTCCGTCGCATCTACGGCATCGTCGGCGACAGTCTCAACCCGGTGGTCGACGCGGTCCGCAAGACCGGAGGATCCGCGGAGGGTGGCATCGACTGGGTCCACGTGCGGCATGAGGAGACCGCCGCCTTCGCCGCCTCGGCCGACGCGCAACTGACCGGCGAACTGGCCGTATGCGCCGGGTCGTGCGGTCCGGGCAACCTGCACCTGATCAACGGGCTCTATGACGCGAACCGGTCGGGTGCGCCGGTGCTCGCCATCGCGAGCCACATTCCCAGCAAGCAGATCGGGCAGGGCTACTTCCAGGAGACGCACCCCGACCGGCTGTTCACCGAATGCTCCGTCTATTCGGAGTTGATCAGCACGCCGGCCCAGTCGCCACGCGTCGTCCACGGGGCGATCCAGCACGCGCTGGGGCGGGGCGGTGTCGCCGTCGTCACCCTGCCCGGTGACATCGCCGACGAGGAGGCGGTCGGCGAGCCCGCGCAATACCAGCATGTGCGACGCGGCCAGATCGTGCCCGCCACCGAGACGATCCGCGCGCTCGCCGACGCCATCAACGAGGCCGAGAAGGTCGCCATCTTCGCCGGCATCGGGGTGAAAGGCGCACACGACGAGGTGATCGCGCTCGCGGAGCTGATCGGCGCGCCGATCGGGCACTCGCTGCGGGGCAAGGATTTCATCCAATACGACAACCCGTATGACGTGGGGATGACCGGGCTGCTCGGCTACG
>CAYPQR010000598.1:0-2170 GCA_964412865.1 uncultured Intrasporangiaceae bacterium | reverse complement strand
CGCAGTTCGGCTTCAAGGGCCCCGACCAGCAGAAGAAGGCCGGCGTGCTGTCGGGTGGTGAGCGCAACCGTCTCAACCTGGCGCTGACGCTCAAGCAGGGCGGCAACCTGCTGCTGCTGGATGAGCCGACCAACGACCTCGACGTGGAGACCCTGGGGTCGCTCGAGAATGCGCTGCTCGACTTCCCCGGATGCGTCGTCGTCACCAGCCACGACCGCTGGTTCCTCGACCGGGTGGCCACACACATCCTCGCCTACGAGGGCACGGCCGACGACCCCGCCAACTGGTATTGGTTCGAGGGCAACTTCGCCGCATACGAAGAGAACAAGGTCGCGCGCCTCGGCCCTGAGGCGGCGCGGCCGCACCGCGTCACCTACCGTCGCCTGACCCGCGACTGACCGAAGGACGTGTCACTCGCCGGTCGGGTCCACGATCGCGAACGCCGGGTTCGTCGTGGCCGCCGCGTGCCTCGACGAGCCGCGGCGATCGTTGCGGTCGTCGTGGCGGTGCTGGCATCGGTCGCCGGATGGGCGGTCGCGATCGACTCGACCAGCAGCGCCGCGCTGCCCGCATCGTGCAGCCCGCAGACCAGGGTCCACACGGCCAAGGGGCCGGTCTGCGGGTCGACGCTGCACGGGGTGACGACCTACGACGGCATCCCGTATGCGGCGCCGCCGGTCGGTGAGCGCCGATGGCGTTCGCCCGCGCCGCACAAGGCGTGGCGGGCGACGCTGGCAGCCACCCGCGAGAAACCGCGCTGCCCGAGCCCGGGCGCGCAGGCCGGTGTGCCGCGCAGCGGGAAGACCGCCGAGGACTGCCTCTATCTGCGTGTCGAGAAGCCGGCGGACGCCGGCCCCGGCGACAACCTGCCGGTCATCTACGAGATCCACCCGGGAGGCTTCCTGGGCGAGGCGCGCAGCGACAACGGCGAAAACCTGGTGCGTGACGGAAACGTCGTCTACGTCTACGTGAACTATCGGCTCGGCATCCTCGGTTTCCTCGCCCATGCCGCGCTGGGGGCACACTCCGGCGACTACGGGATCCAGGATCAGCAGGCCGGGATGCGGTGGGTGCGTCGCAACATCGCCGGGTTCGGCGGGGACCCCCACAACGTCACGATCACGGGAGCGTCGGCGGGCGGAGCCAGCGTGTGTGACCAACTCGCCTCGCCGACGGCGAAGGGCCTCTTCGACAAGGCGATCAGCAGCAGCGGGTTCTACAACAATCCGAAGAACACGATCTGGACGGCGGCGGACTGCAAGTCGACCTACGCGACCGAGAAGCAGGCTCAGCGCGTCGGCGCGAAGTATGCGGCGAAGCTCGGCTGCGAGCACGCGAATGCGGCGGCGTGCCTGCGCAAGGTGCCGGTGCAGCAGCTCGTCGCCGCCGGTGCGCAGCACTACGCGCCGCGCGCCGGCGGCACCGTCGGTCCGATCGTCAACGGGACGACGCTGACGATGGAACCCGCGAGAGCGTTCAAGACGGGGCACATCAACCATGTGCCGGTGATGATCGGGGTGGGGCGCGACGAGTTCAACGGCGGCGCATACCGCAATGTGGCTCGTGGTCTCACCGTCGTCGCCGATAGTCCGCGGCAGCTGCGTGAACTCGTGCGTTTCCAATTCGGCGATTTCGCACCGGGAGTGCTGCGCCGCTATCCGCTGCGCGACTATGCCTCACCCTATGTCGCCTATCGCACGATCATGGCCGACGCGACCGCTGTGTGCCCGCTGCTGCAGGCCGCAGGGAATCTGTCTCGGCACACGACGGTCTTCGCAGACATCAATGCCTACACCGACATCCCGGGCGTCGATCCCGACCTGCCACTCGGAGCCCTGCACGACGGTGTGAACCGGATCGTGCACGCGCCGCCCACATCCCTCGACGCCGGCCAGCGGGCGATGCAAAGCGTGTTCGTGGGGGAGTGGACGCACTTCGCCGGCACCGGAGAGCCTGCCGCGGCGCATACGCCCCACTGGCCCCAATTCGACGGCGATCGGCCGCAACTCATGATGTATCGGCCGGCCGGCGACAGCGCCCCGGTCGCCGCCCACGCGGTCGCAGACCGGCACCACTGTGCCTTCTGGGGCCGTGCCGTCAGCTACTGACCCCGGAGGGTCCATACAGCTGGTCGAGTAAGCCGAGCGCCCAGCGCGAGGCGTATCGAGAC
>CAYPQR010000597.1:0-2173 GCA_964412865.1 uncultured Intrasporangiaceae bacterium | reverse complement strand
GCGAAGCGAAGGCCCGTGTATTCGGTGTAGGGCCCCATGACGACCTCGGAGTCGGCGACGGGCATGTCGAACGGCACGCGCTGCAACTCGGCCACCGCAGCCACCAGGAACACCACCGCTCCGGGCAGCTGCCACAGCAGCCACCACGGTGTCCAGGCGTGCGCGATCGACACCAGCGAGAGCGAACCCGCGGCGATGGCGAACGACGCCGCCGCGAGGATCAGCGGCAACTCATAGGAGACCAGTTGCGCCGCCGTGCGCATCGCGCCGACGAGCGAATACTTGTTGCCGCTCGACCAGCCGGCCATCAGCGTGCCGACGGTGCCGATGCCGGTGATCGCCAGCACCCAGATCAGCCCGGCGCCGACGTCGGTGCCGAAGACGTCTGCGTCCAGCGGCAGCGCGGCCAGCGCCAGCAGGTATGCCACGATGCCGAGCGCAGGGGCGATCCGGAAGACGCGGCCGTCGGCGGCGCGGGGAACAACGTCTTCCTTCTGGGTGAACTTCAGACCGTCGGCGATCAGCTGGGCCCATCCGTGGAACGCACCGGGATACATCGGGCCGAGGCGGCCCTGCATGTGCGCCATGACCTTGTGCTCGGTCTGCCCCACGACCAGCGGTAGCACCAGGAAGGCGGCCAGCACGCACACCGCGCGCACCACGACCTCGAGGACGTCGTGACTCACCGGGGCCCCCAGCTCTCCGGCGGCACTCCCGGTGGAAGCATCTTGCGGCGCGGTCGCCTCGGCTTCGTCCCGCCGACGTGCCGGTCGGACGGGTCTTTCGCACCCGGCCAGGGCTTGCTCGCCCGCGCCGCGAGCATGAACGATTTGCGCAGCGGGTTGCCCTCGAAGCCGTCCGGCAGCAGCAGCGGTCGCATCGCCATGCCGGTGGCGTCCTCGAATCCGGTGAAGTCGATGCCGAACATCTCGCGAGTCTCACGTTCATGCCAGGCGGCGCCGCGCCATACCGGAGTGATGCTCTCCAACGGCTGACCATCGGGCACCCTTGTGGTCACGAGGATCTCGCGAAGTGTCGCGCTGGTGATGTCATAGAGGTGAGCGACGACATCGAACCCCGGGGCCTCGTCCTGGTCGGTCTGGTCGACGGCACTCAGGAAGTCGAAGAAGGCGAATCCCTCGTCGTGCATACGCTGCAGCGTCGCTCGCCAGTCGTCCGGGTCGCAGGTGATGCGAGGAACGGCGGCACTCATGTGGTGCTCTCCCCGGTCGGTGGCGGTGCGACCAGCGGACGGCTCACCTCGTCTGCACGAGCCCGTCGGGTGAACGGGGTGAGGCGCTCGCGCAGGCCCTCGTGGGTCTGCTCCTCGGCGGCGATCTTCTCCTGCAGCTTCAGAATGCCCTGCAGGAGCGCCTCGGGTCGCGGTGGACATCCGGGCACATAGACGTCGACGGGGATGATCTGATCGACACCCTTTGTGACGCAGTAGGAATCCCAATAGGGGCCACCGGAATTGGAACAGGCCCCGAACGAGATGACGTACTTGGGCTCCGGCATCTGGTCGTACAGCCGGCGCACAGCAGGCGCCATCTTGTCGGTGACGGTGCCGGAAACGACCATCAGATCGGCCTGTCGGGGGCCGGGTGCGAACGGAATGACGCCGAGCCGGATGAAGTCGTGCGTCCCCATCGACGTCGCGATGAACTCGATCGCGCAGCAGGCGAGCCCGAAGTTGAAGACCCACAGCGAATAGCGACGTCCCCAGTTGAGGACGATGCGCATCGGTTTGGGCGCGGCGGCCTGCAGCGGGCCGACCCTCGGCATCGGCAGGTCAGTGGCCATTGACATCCTTCACCCAGTCGAGCAGTCCGTGCCGGGCCGCGTGTGCGAGCCCGATCAGCAGCACGGCGAGGAAGATCGCCATCTCCACCAGACTGGTGATCCCCAGATCGGCGTCGCGCAGCACGAGGGCCCAGGGGAACAGGTAGACCGCGTCGACGGCGAACACGACATACAAGAAGGCGTAGGTGATGTAGCGCACCTGGTTCTGTGCCCATCCCCCGGTCAGCGGATCGACCCCGGACTCGTAGGTCGCGAGCTTGGGCACGCTCGGCGCACGCGGCGCGAGCATGCGACGGGCCAGCATCGAGGCGACGAAGAGCAGCGCGCCGAGCAGGAGGACTCCTGCCAGCACGACGTATCCGAGCAGTCC
>CAYPQR010000596.1:0-2173 GCA_964412865.1 uncultured Intrasporangiaceae bacterium | reverse complement strand
GGCGAGGTCGCCGTCGACGAGGCGGTAGTAGGACGCGTTGTCGATGCCCCGGAAGGCCAGCGTCGGGCCGAGCGCGCTGCCCTCGGCGGTGTGGTTGTAGACCACGTCGAGGATGACCTCGATATCCGCCTCGTGCAGCGCCTTGACCATCGACTTGAACTCGGCGACCTGCTGCCCGTCGGTGCCGCCCGCCGCATAGCTGCCGTGAGGGGCGAGGAAGCCGATGGTGTTGTAGCCCCAGTAGTTGCGCAGACCTCGGTCGGTCAGCGCGCTGTCGTGCACGAACTGGTGCACCGGCATCAGTTCCACGGCCGTCACCCCGAGCTGTGTGAAGTGCTCGATGATCGCCGGGTGGGCGAGGGCGGCATACGTGCCCCGGATCTCGTCGGGGATGCCCGGGTGGGTGATGGTCAGGCCACGCACGTGTGCCTCATAGATCACGCTGTCGTGGTATTCGTGCTGCGGCGGCCGGTCGTGTCCCCAGTCGAAGAACGGGTTCACCACCACCGAGAGCATCGTGTGGCCGAGGGAGTCGTCGTCGTTGAACTGCTCGTGGTCGTCGAAGCGATACGAGAAGAGCGCCTCGGAGCCGTCCACGTCGCCGTCGATCGCCCGTGCATACGGGTCGAGCAGCAGCTTGGCGGGGTTGCAGCGGTGCCCCTGGTCCGGGTCGTAGGGGCCGTGCACCCGGTATCCGTAGCGCTGTCCGGGCTGGATTCCGGGCAGATACGCGTGCCAGACATGCCCGTCGACCTCGCTCAGAGGCACTCTGGTCTCCTCGAGGTCTTCCGTGATCAGGCAGAGGTCGACGGATTCGGCGGCACTCGAGAAGAGCGCGAAATTGACACCGGTGCCGTCATAGGTCGCTCCGAGCGGGTAAGGCCGGCCAGGCCAGATCTCCATGGCACGCCATTGTGGTGCACGACCCGTTCACGTGTGACAGCTACCGTGTAGCAAGTGAGCGCAGACACCAAGAAGCCGCCCGGTTCCGGGCACGGTTTCAAGGCGGCTCTGCGGCGGGAGCTGTCCAAGGTGCCGGGGCTGCTGCCGCTGGTGCGGATGACCGTCGAGACCGTCCGGGTGTGTATGCGCTACCGCGTGACGGGTCTCGCGGCCGAGGCGGGATTCTTCGCGTTGCTCTCGCTGCCGCCGCTGATCTTCGCCCTGCTGGGCGGCGTGGGCTATGTCGGCGACGCCGTCGGCCAGAACACCGTCGCCACCATGACCTCCAACATCGAGGGGTATGCGGCGAAGTTCCTGACCGAGGAGAGCCTGCGCAACGTCCTCATGCCGACGATCCGTGACGCGCTACATGCCGGGCGGCCCGACGTGATCTCGATCGGATTCCTGCTCTCGCTCTGGTCGGGGTCGCGATGTCTGAACGTGCTGCTGGACACGATCTCGATCATGTACAGCCAGGGCGGTGTCCGCGGCATCGTGCGCACCCGCATGCTGAGCCTGTCGCTCTACATCGTCTCGCTGTTCTTCGGCGCGGTCCTCGTCCCGCTGGTCGTCATCGGGCCGCAGCTGCTCACCGACCTGCTGCCCATGCAGGTGCGGTTCGTGATGAAGTTCTATTGGCCGCTCGTCGGCGGGCTGGCGATCGTCGGCTTCGCCACACTCTTCTACATCGCCACACCGCACCGCACCCCCTGGGTGCGTGACCTGCCGGGCGCAGCCCTCACACTGGCGACCTGGGTCGTGACGTCGATGGTGCTGCGGTGGACCCTGAACCGGTCGATCGTCGGCGGCTTCACGATCTACGGACCCCTCGCGGCGGCGATCGTGGTGCTCATCTGGCTGTATTTCCTGGCGATCGGCGTGCTCATCGGGGCGGCGTTCAACGCGGCGACGGTGCGGCTGTGGCCGCCGCCGGATCTGGCGCCGGTGCGCGAACGCGCGAAGGCGCTGCTGGAGGACGGCGTGCAGAAGCTGCGCGATCGCGACACGACCCCGGCGAGCGACGACGCCGACGAGGCGAGCACCCCCCAGCCGGCGCCGGCACACGCTCGGCAACCCGCACAGAAGCAACGGCCGCGGCCCAAGAACGCGCGTGCCAGGCTGCCCGTGCGGAAGCAACGGCCGAGACACGACGGCGAGCACGGCGACGACGACGGCGACGACGGTTTGGACTCAACCCGCGCGATCGGTTAAAGTCGCTGAGCAGCGCCAT
>CAYPQR010000595.1:0-2173 GCA_964412865.1 uncultured Intrasporangiaceae bacterium | reverse complement strand
GGCCGGCGGCCAGGAAGTTGCGGCGGGTGATGGGCTTGACCATGAGACCTCCGGGGTGGGCTCGATCGGTGGGGAGAGAGGTTCACCGCCCAATCTGGCACGGGCACGCGCATCGTCATTTTCAGCGAGCTTAAAGAATGTGTAAAAGATTTACTAACGCGTCGCCGCCAGCCGAGTGGATAACAAGCCGGCCCAGTGGAGCACGTGTATCTACTCCACTCGGGCGTTATGTGGTCCAGTCGGTGCGCCCCGGGAATGAGTTGGGAACCGTTCTCGTTTAGACCGGTGGCTGCCTTTCTGGCAGAATTACCCGCTGGTCACCGGTTCACGTGGGGCGGCCGCCCGACGACCCGGAGACGCCACGACAGCAAGGAGACACCCCGTGAAGAAGGACCTTCACCCCGCATACGTTCCCACCACGGTCACCTGCACCTGTGGTGCGACCTTCCAGACCCGCAGCACCGCCGCCGACGGCGTCATCAACGCCGACGTCTGCTCGCAGTGCCACCCGTTCTACACCGGCAAGCAGAAGATTCTCGACACCGGTGGCCGCGTGGCCCGCTTCGAGGCGCGCTACGGCAAGAAGAAGGCCAAGTAGCTTCTCCGCTTCGCCGGTCCTGTCCGCCACGGGCAGGGCCGGCGAAGCGTTTTCGTATCCCGTGCGGCGCACCGTGTGCCGCACGACGTGCAGGGCACACACCGCGCCATGGCCGCGGGGTCGACAGAGAGGCACGCCGTGTTTGAGTCAGCATCCGCGCTCGTGGAGGAGTATGCGCAGCTCGAGCGGCAGCTCGCCGACCCGGACGTGCTGGCCGATCCGAAGGCGCTGCGGCGGCTCAACAAGCGGTATGCCGCGCTCGGACCTGCTGTGCACGCCTACCGGGCCTGGCAGCACGCCGGGGACGACCTCGAGGCCGCCCGTGAACTCGCGGCCGAGGACGCCTCGTTCGCGGAGGAGATCCCGGGCCTGGAGCGCGCCGCCGACGAGGCGGCCGACACGTTGCAGCGGTTGCTGCTGCCGCGCGATGAGGATGACGACCGCGGCGTCATCCTCGAGGTGAAGGCCGGTGCGGGCGGTGAGGAGTCGGCGTTGTTCGCCGGCGACCTGGTGCGGATGTATCTGCGCTACGCCGAGCGTTCCGGCTGGCGTGCCCAGGTCACCGACGCCACGGAAACCGAACTCGGCGGATACAAGGACGTGCGCCTGACGATCGAACCCAAGGGCACGATGGAGCCCGGCACCGCGCCCTGGGCACGGCTGAAATACGAGGGCGGAGTGCACCGCGTGCAACGGGTCCCCGTCACCGAGAGCCAGGGGCGCATCCATACGTCGGCGGCCGGGGTGCTGGTCATGCCCGACCTCGACGAGGGTGACGACGAGGAGATCGAGTTCGGCCCGAACGACCTCAAGATCGACGTTTACCGCTCGTCGGGGCCCGGCGGTCAGAGCGTCAACACGACCGATTCCGCCGTGCGGATCACCCACCTGCCGACCGGGGTCGTCGTCTCGTGCCAGAACGAGAAGTCGCAGCTGCAGAACAAGGAGCAGGCCCTGCGCGTGCTGAAGGCCCGGCTGCGTCAGATGCAGCAGGAGGAGCGCGACGCCGAGGCATCCGCGGCCCGGAAGTCGCAGGTGCGCACCGTCGATCGCAGTGAGCGCATCCGCACCTACAACTTCCCCGAGAACCGCATCGCCGACCACCGCACCGGCTTCAAGTCATATCACCTGGATGCCGTGCTCGACGGCGACCTAGACCCCGTGGTGCAGTCGTGCGTCGACGCGGACGAGGCCGCACGAATGGCGGCCATGGCGGATCAGCCGCAGTCGTGAGCGATGCCCGGTCGCTGGTCGCGGCGGCGGCCGCGCGCCTTGCCGGCTCGGGAGTGCCGTCGGCGGAGGCCGACGCCGTGCTGCTGCTGGCACATGCCTGGTCGGTGACGTCGGCCGACGTGCGCCGCGCCATGGTGATGCGGCGCGGTGTGCCGGACGATGTGCAGGACCGCTTCGGCGACCTGATCACCGAACGCTCGCACCGCGTGCCGCTGCAGCACCTGACCGGGAGGGCGCCCTTCCGGCATCTTGAATTGCAGGTTGGCCCAGGTGTTTTCGTGCCTCGTCCGGAGACGGAACTACTCATCGACCTGGCGCTGCCCGCGCTTCCCGAGGGCGGGG
>CAYPQR010000594.1:0-2174 GCA_964412865.1 uncultured Intrasporangiaceae bacterium | reverse complement strand
GCGGCCGGGAGTCGAGGTCGTCCTCCTTCTCGGCCGCGCGATACAGCTCGCGGATGGCCTGCGAGACCCGCTGCTCGTGGGACAGGGCGCCGGCGAAGCAGTCTTCCACCGTCGAGACGTCCAGGTCGGGTGCGGGGATGTCGCCGATCTGCGCGCGGTTGCCGCGATCGCTGAGGTGATCGATGAACTTGCCCGCGTGCACGATCTCTTCGTCGGCCTGCAGCCGGAACCACGTGGCGATGCCGGGGAGGTCCTTGTCGTCCATTTCGATGGCCAGCTGGCGGTAGACGATCGACGCGGCGAATTCGAGGGTGATCTGGTCGTTGAAGCGCTGCTCGAGCGACTCGTTCATCTTCATATCCAAGACACTAGAACGAAATTCGCCGCTCATCCAGCTTGGAAAGGCTGGCCTGAGTATGGTTTGCCAAGCCTTGTCGGCGAGGTCGGGCGCCTGCCCCACGCGACCGGCTGAAGGGCTCTCGTCGCTTGAGCCCATAGCCGAGCGAACGGTCGACGCTCACGTGGAATGCCCAGGCACAGGCGGCGATCCCGCACCATACCGACAGTGCATTCGAGGACTCCGCCGTGGTGAGCGCGGCGATGGCCAGGCCGGCGGGCCAGGCATAGTTGTGGACGATGTTGTATGAGGCCGCTCCGGCGCCGAGGGACCGAAGGTAGCCCAGCGCCGAGACGTCGAACAGCACGAAAGCGGCGAACGGGAGCCACCACCACGCCGGATACAGCGTGAAGGTCGCGATGAGCGAGAGTGCCGCCAGCACGACGCTCTCGGCGCGCTCGATGACGTGCGGCCCCGTCATGGCGTGGCCTGCTCGGCGCACAAGGTCGCGTCGAGTGCATCGATGAGGAACGCGAAGCTGTCGTCCACCGCCTCGGGCAGCCCGAACCCCCCTCGGCGCTCCAGGTCGACGAAACCATGAAGTGCGGAGCGAACGAACCGGATCCGGTCGATGTCGCAGCCCTGAACCCCATAACCGGACAGGGCGGCGGCGACCGCGGTGACGGCGTCGTCCGCTGCGCCCGCCCATTCGTCGGCATTCGTATGGCGCTGAACGAGGAGATATGTTCCGGGATGCTCGTGTGCGAAGCGGCGGTAGGCACGGGCGATCGCCTCCAGTGCGTCTCGGCGGGACCGGCCGCGGATCGCCGCACCCATTCTGTCCGCCAATTCGGCTGTGGCGGCTGCCGATACAGCCGTGAGAAGACCGTCGAGTCCATCGATGTGCTTGTAGAGACTCGGTGTGGCGACGCCGAGTTCGCGGGCCAGTCGGGTGAGGGTGAGCGACTCCGCCCCGTGCTCATCGATGAACGCGCTCGCGCGTCGCACGATGAGCTCCGGGTCAAGACCGGCGCGCGGCATCGGCTGTCGCCTTCAGAAAGTCCACGACGTGTGGCGTCACCGTCTCGGGAGCCTCCAGCATCGGGGCGTGGCCCGCTCCCGGCACCATGACCACCTTGCTGCCCAACTGCCGGGCGACCCACTGCGCCTCGGCGCCCGGATCCTTCCAGTCGGGGTCCGCCTGCCCCATCACGACCAGTGACGAGGCGGTCACCTTCGGGATCCACGGGGCGACCACGGCGTGATCGGTGTGAGACGTGGCCGTGAACGCTGCCCATCGGCCCGGCCGGGTCAACAAGCGCGTCGTCTCCTTCGCGCGACGGCGCGCTTCCTCGCCGAGACCGGGCCAAAGACGTGCGGCGTAGAAGCGCCATACTGCGGGGCCCCACGGGCGGCTCAGCAATACGCGCAGACCCAGCCGGGCCGCGGCACCGCCGCCGTTGCGCAGGAACGGTCCGAGGAGCACCAGACCGGCGACTGCCTCCGGCCGGCGGCCGGCGGCGATGACGGCGGACGCCGCACTCATCGACGCACCCACGAGGTAGGCGGGTCCGCCGCCGAGCGTGTCGATCGCCGCGCTGAGATCGTCGGCTGTCGCCTCGTCCCCGTAGCGTTCGAACCCCGTGTCGCTGTCGCCGTGCCCCCGCAGATCGAGCACCGCGACGCGGAAACCCGCGTCGACGAGTCCGTCGGCGAGCGGACCGAATGCGTCGCGGTGGTCACCCATCGCCGGTGAGCAGATCACCAATGGTCCCGTCCCGCGCACTTCGGCGGCGATCCGGCGCCCTTCGTTCGATACGTAGCTAATATCCATAGC
>CAYPQR010000593.1:0-2178 GCA_964412865.1 uncultured Intrasporangiaceae bacterium | reverse complement strand
TGCGTCGAACGCAGGGGTGCGGTGAACTCGAGCTGACGGTCAGCGGCTCACCATCGCTCAGACGTCCTGGATTGCCTGAGCGTTGACGGCGTTGTCATGGGTATTAGCGCGGCGCGATACCGAAACGTTACGGGAATTCGTCGAATGTGATGTGTTTCACATTCATGGTCGGTATCAATCCGATGCGAAGCGCCTCAGGCGAATTGGTGCGTTTCACGAGGCCACAAACGCCACTCGCGCCCCTACATCTCCTCATGCGTCTCCGGATCACCGCCGAACAGCCGGCCGTCGGCCCGGCCGAGAGCGGTGATGGCCGTGATCTGCTCCGGCGTCAGCTCGAAGCCGAAGACGTCGAGATTCTCGGCCTGCCGCTCGGGGGTGGCCGACTTGGGGATCGGCAACGACCCGATCTGGGTATGCCAGCGCAGGATCACCTGGGCGGGGGAAACACCGTGGGCCCCGGCGGCCTCCGCGACGGCCGGCTCGCCGAACGGCGCACGACGCTTGCCGAGCGGGCTCCATGCCTGCGTGGTGACGCCACGGGAGGCGTTGGCCTCCCGCATCTGCACCTGCGGAAACCACGGATGCAGTTCGATCTGATTCACCGTCGGCATCACGCCGCTGGCATCCGCGACCGTGTCGAGGTGCTCGGCCGTGAAGTTGCAGACGCCGATCGTGCGCACCAGCCCTTCGGCCTGCAGGTCGACGAGCGCCTTCCACGCCTCGGCATACAGTCCGACGCTCGGGTTGGGCCAGTGGATGAGGTGCAGGTCGAGATAGTCCAGGCCGAGACGCTCCAGCGACTCGTGCGTCGACCGGATGGCGTCGTCGTAGGCGTGGTCGCGCCCCGGGATCTTGCTGGCGACCTGCACCTGGTCGCGCGGAAGTCCGCTGCGACGGATGGCCTCGCCGACCTCCTGCTCGTTCTCGTAGTTCACCGCAGTGTCCAGCAGCCGGTAGCCGGTCTCCAGGGCCGCGGTGATCGCGGCGATCCCGTCGGGACCCTTCAACGGATAGGTGCCGAAGCCGACGGCCGGAAGTGTTCTGCCGTCACTCAGATCACATGTCGGAACTGCCATGCCCCCAACGTAAGCGATCGGCGACCGAGGCTGAACTGTCGCCGCGACGGAATCGGGCGCGAGCCGGATCGCGGATAGGATCTGATGCAGACGTGTGCCGACGAGGCGGGGACCAGTGACATCGACGACGAGCCCGACCGGACGGGCCCTGCTGACCCTCGAACTGGTGCAGAGCAACCCCGGCATCACGGCCGACCGGCTGGCCGCACGGCTCGGCGTGACCGAGCGTGCGGCACGCCGTTATGTCGCGATCCTGCGCGAGGCGGACATCCCGATCGAATCGATGCGCGGCAGGTACGGCGGCTATCGTGTCGGCCGGGGCCTGCGGCTGCCGCCGCTGGTCTTCACCTCCGACGAGGCACTCGGGCTGGTCATGGCGGCGCTGGACGGCCACCACGACGTGAACGACCCGACGCGCGCCGTCGGCAGCGCCTTCGGCAAGATCATGCGGGCCCTGCCGCGTCCGGTCGCCGCCCAGGCCCAGGTGCTTCGGCAGAGCGCAGCCCCGGCACCGGATCGCGGCGCGGCCAGACCCGACCCCGCCATCACCAGCAGCCTCGTCCACGCGTGCGCCGACCATCGTCGCGCGCGCATCGGATACCGCTCAGAGGCCGGCACGGCCTGGACCGCGGAGGTCGAGCCCTGGGCCGTCGTCGTGCGACACGGACGGTGGTATCTGCTCTGCCATTCGTCCACGGTCGACGACGTGCGTGCCTACCGCGTCGACCGAGTGAGCGCCGTCGACATCCTCGACTCCTGCTTCACCCCGCCCGCCGACCTCGACGCCGTGTCGACGCTCGAGCGTCATCTCGCCACGGGCTGGGAGTATGCCGTCGACGTCGTCGTGGACGCTCCCACCGAGCAGGTCTCGCGCTGGCTGCCACCCGCGCTGGGCACGGTCCATCCGGAGGGTGACCGGTCACGGCTGCAGGCGAGCACGAGCAACCCGACCTGGTATGCGCTGCAGCTCGCCCGCGTGCCCGTGCCGTATCGCATCGCGGGCGGCCCGGAGTTGCGTGAGGCCAGTGCCGAGATCGCGGCCAGGATGCACGCCGCCGCCGGCAGTGACGACGACTGACGCCCGGGGCCGGTCGAGTAG
>CAYPQR010000592.1:0-2179 GCA_964412865.1 uncultured Intrasporangiaceae bacterium | reverse complement strand
CAGCAGACCCCAGCGGGTAATCCGCGGCACATACGCCGCGCTCTGCCCGCTCCCGGTGAGCTCGCGTCGCCGCGAACCGGCACAACGCGGTCTCGTGTGGCGACGCGGCCCGCACAGTACGTTGGGTACATGGCCGCCAAGCGCGACTCGGCACCCGACGAGCACCTCACCGTCGGCGAGCGCACGGTGCGCATCTCCAACCCGGACCGTGTCTACTTCCCGGAGCGTGGCGAGACCAAACTCGATCTGGCGCACTACTACCTCGCGGTCGGCGACGGCATCGTTCGCGCCCTACGCGACCGACCGTGCATGCTGCACCGCTATCCGACCGGTGTGACCGGCGAGAAGGTGCACCAGAAGCGCATCCCGCGCGGCGCCCCGTCATGGGTCGAGACCGTGCCGATCCACTTCCCGCGATACAACCGCACCGCCGACGAGGTGTGCGTCACCGAGCTCGCGACCGTGATCTGGGCGGTGCAGATGTCGACGGTGGAGTTCCACCCCTGGAACTCCAGGCGCCAGGACGTCGAACGACCTGACGAGTGGCGCATCGACCTCGACCCGATGCCGAAGTGCCCCTTCACTCGGGTGCGACGGGTCGCGCACGTCGTGCACGAAGTGCTCGATGATCTCGGCATCACCGGATATCCCAAGACCTCAGGCGGATCCGGGCTCCACGTCTATGTGCGGATCGAGCCGCGGTGGAGCTTCGACGATGTGCGCAGCGCGGCGCTCGCCTTCGCGATGGAGGTCGAACGCCGTGCACCCGACGACGTCACGACGACCTGGTGGCGCAAGGACCGCGATCCCGCCGCGCTGTTCGTCGACTACAACCAGAACGCGCGCGATCACACCATGGCGGCTGCATACTCGGTGCGCGGCAATCCACGGGCCACCGTCTCTGCTCCGCTGCGCTGGAACGAACTCGACGACATCGAGCCGGACGACTTCACCATCGCGACCATGCCTGAGCGGTATGAGCGCCTCGGTGACCTGCACGCCGGGATCGACGACACGGCATACCGGCTGGACACGCTGCTGGAATGGTCGGCCCGCGACGAGGCGGACGGCTGACCGAAACGCCGAATGGCTCCGCCCTGGTCATCGGCGATCTTTGACAGGATGCCGCCATGGACAGACTGAGGGGCAAGAAGATCATCGTGACCGGGGCCGCCAGCGGCATCGGGCTGGCCGCGGCGCGGCTCATGGCGGGCGAGGGGGCGCAGGTGCTGATCGCCGACCTGCACGAGGCCGAGGCGCAGTCCGCGGCCGAGCAGATCCATGCCGACGGCGGACGGGCCATCGGCATGGGCGTCGACGTCACGGATGAGGAGTCCCTCGCGGGCATGATCGACCGGGCCATGGCCGAGTTCGGCGGCATCACCACCCTGTGCAACCACGTGGGCGGCAGCAATCCGCGCAAGGATCTCGATCTGCTGCGCCTCGACCTCGACGAGTGGGACAAGGCGATGAGACTCAATCTGCGCAGCACCGTCGTCGCCTCCCGCCTGGCGATCCCGCACATGATCGATGCCGGGGGCGGCTCGGTGATCAACACCGCATCGGTCGGTGGCCTGGCCGGCGACTCGCTGCAGTGCGCCTACGGCTCGTCGAAGGCCGCGGTCATCCGCCTCACGCAATACATTGCGACGCAGTACGGCCGACAGGGAATCCGCTGCAACGCCGTCGCACCCGGCGCGATCATGACGCCCGCGCTGCGGGACAACGTGCCCGCCGACGTCATCGCCGGTATCCAGGCCAGCAATGCGCTCGACACGATGGGCACGCCGGAGGACATCGGCTACGCGATGGTCTATCTCGCCTCCGACGAATCCCGTTACATGTCGGGCCAGACCCTCGTCATCGACGGCGGTATGACCGCCCAGCTCCCCCTCGCCGCGGCACGGCGCTCGTCGCTCACCTCCTGAGCGCGGGCTGACGTCAAAACCCCTGGCTGGTCGAGTAGCCGAGCGCCTCCCCCTCGCGCTTCGCGCTGGGCGGTGCCCCCAGCGCGAGGCAATGGGGGCACCTCCCGCATGGAGCGCAGCGCGCGGGGGAGCGAGACCTCGTAAGAGACGCTGCCAGGCCGGTTGGCAATGTAGCGTGCGAGGTCTCGATACGCCGCTCGCATCGCGGCTACTCGACCAGCCACGTGGGGCCTGCGACTCAGCCGGCCCGA
>CAYPQR010000591.1:0-2181 GCA_964412865.1 uncultured Intrasporangiaceae bacterium | reverse complement strand
GACGCCCTGCGCGCGAAGGTCATGAGTGGTCATCCGTGTCCCTTTCTCCACTCTCTGGTCAGCAGCCACGCGAGATAGACTCCGCCGATCGCTCCGGTGGCGACGCCGACCGGCAGCTGCGTTGCCCCCAGCAGGCGGGATGCCGCGAGGTCGCTCACGATCAGCAGCATCGCGCCGGTGAGCGCGGACGCCACGATGTTTGGCCCGGGCACCCTCGTCAGCCGCTTCGCGATCTGCGGCGCGGACAGCGCGATGAACCCGATGGGCCCCGCCGCGGCGGTGGACGCGGCGGTGAGCCCGACCGCCACGATCACCGACAGCAGCCGTGTCGATTCCGTTCGTATGCCGAGCCCTCGGGCCAGGTCGTCCCCGAGTTCCATGGTGCGCAGCAGCCGGCCCAGCCAGATCGCGAGGGGCAGCAGGACGACGACCGTGATCGTCATCGCCTGCACCTGCCCCCAGCCCCGGCCGTTGAGGCTGCCGGTCAGCCATACCAGCGCCTGTTGTGCGTCGTTGATCTCCGCGCGGGTCAGCAGATAGGAGTTGAGCGAGGTCAGCATGGCCGCGACTCCGATGCCGATGAGGATGAGCCGGAACCCCTGCACTCCTCGCTTGACGGCCAGCACATAGACGATCAGTGCGGTGCCGATGCCGCCCACGAGCGCGCCGATCGACGTCAGCAGCATCGTGCCGTGCAGCACCAGGATGACGATGAGGGCGCCGGTCGCGGCGCCGGTGTTGAACCCGACGATGTCGGGGGACCCGAGCGGGTTGCGGGTCAGGCTCTGGAACATGCCGCCGCCGACTCCGAGTGCGGCGCCGACGAGGATGCCGGTGAGCAATCTGGGCAGCCGCAGCGCGTGCACGATGAAGTAGGACGTGCTGCTGTCATCGCCGACCAGCGCGCGGAGCACGTCGGACATCGGCACCGGGTAGTCGCCCGTCGACAGGGTGTATCCGCCGACCGCGAGAATGACGAGCAGCAGCGCCGTGCAGACCGCCGCCGTGCGGCGGTCGACCCGCACCGACACCCTCCCGGCGAAGGCGCGAACGACCGGCGTCCTGCCGGTGGCGGCGGTGCTCACAGCGAGGCCAGCCTTCGGCGTCGGGCGATCATGATGAAGACCGGGGCCCCGATGAAGGCGGTGACGATGCCCGCCTCGATCTCGCCGGGCCGCGCGAGGATTCGCCCCACCACGTCGGCCAGCAGCAGCAGGATCGGCGCGAGCACCATCGAATACGGAAGCACCCAGCGCTGGTCCGGGCCCACGATCGCGCGCGCGACGTGCGGCACGGTCAGCCCGACGAA
Organism: uncultured Intrasporangiaceae bacterium; assembly: GCA_964412865.1. Classification (GTDB taxonomy): domain Bacteria; phylum Actinomycetota; class Actinomycetes; order Actinomycetales; family Dermatophilaceae; genus Leekyejoonella. Next base: position 872 of record CAYPQR010000591.1, on the reverse strand, counting down.
CCCGATCGGCCCGGCCGCCGCCACCGCGGCCCCGCACAGCAGGGTGACGGCGAGCACGCCGAGCGCCCGGGTGCGTCCCAGGTGGGCGCCCAGCGCACGCCCCGCGTCGTCTCCGAGGGCGAGGACGGTCAGCGGGCGTGCCAGGCCCAGGGCCAGCAGGGCGCCGACCAGCAGGAACGGTCCGGTCTGCCAGAGCACGGAGAACGGCCGGCCCGCCAGCGCCCCGACGGCCCAGAACCGGAAGCTGTCGAACGTGTCGGGGTCGACCAGGCTCATGCCCGAGATGAATGCCGTGAGTGCGGCGCTGATGGCCGTGCCGGCGAGCGCCAGCCGGGCCGGGGTCGCGGACGCGCGCCCTCGGGTGCCGAGCGCGTAGACGATGACGGATGCGGCCGCGGCACCGACGAGCGCGAACCAGACGTAGGCCGACGGCGACGTCAGACCCCAGACCCCGATCGCGGTGACGACGGCTGCCGCGGCGCCCGCGTTGACCCCGAGGATGCCGGGGTCGGCCAGCGGGTTGCGAGTCAGCGACTGCATCAGCGCGCCCGCCAGGCCGAGCGCGGCGCCGACTGACAGGCCGAGTGCCGTGCGCGGCAGCCGCAGTTCGCGGATCACCACGGCGTTGTCGGAGCCGTCCGGGTGGAACAGCGCCTGCAGCACGTCGTGCAGCGGGATGGCCTTGGTGCCGACGGCGACGCTGAGCAGCGCGACCACGACGAGTGCGGCGCTGGCGGCGATCAGGCCACCCGCACGCGCGGTCGCGCCACGCCGCCGCGACCGCTTTCGTGCGCCGCCCTCCACGGGTTGCACCATGGTCGGTGCCGCGCTCACCACATCACCCTTTACGAATGAGGTTAGTCTTACCTAAG
>CAYPQR010000590.1:0-2182 GCA_964412865.1 uncultured Intrasporangiaceae bacterium | reverse complement strand
GTTGCGTAATACGCACTCTATTGCGTTATACGCACGACAGTGCCAGTCTGGAAACGGACTTCGACTCCGAAGCCCTCTGCAGTCTTTTGGAGGCAGCGTTGCCGCAGATCCCGGGTCGGCCGAGCATGCTCGGCCCGTGGCGGCGGACGGCGGCGGGCGACCTCTCGTCTGGTGACACAACAGGTTGGGAGATGAGCGGACTATGAGCCCCACGAGTTTGGAGATCTCGAGGAACGCGGCGCTGAAACCGATCGAGGACGTCGCCGGGGAGATGGGGCTTGGGCCGCATCTCCTCGAGCACTACGGCAGCGGCGTGGCCAAGATCGACCTCGCGGCGATCGACGAGCTGGCCGATCGGCCGCGCGCGAAGTATGTCGTGGTGAGCGCGGTGACGCCGACCCCGCTCGGGGAGGGGAAGACGACGACGACGATCGGGCTCGCACAGGGCCTGAACCACACGGGCCGTCGCGCGGTCATGGCGATCCGGCAGCCGTCACTGGGTCCGACCCTCGGCATCAAGGGGGGCGCCGCAGGAGGGGGCCGCAGCCAGGTGCTGCCGATGGAGCGGATGAACCTGCACCTGACCGGCGACATGCACGCGGTCACGGCGGCGCACAACCAGCTCGCGGCCATGATCGACAACGAGCTGTTCCGCAAGAACACGCTCGGCCTCGACCCGGCGTCGATCACCTGGCGCCGGGTGCTGGACGTCGACGATCGGGCACTGCGCGACATCGTGATCGGCCTCGGCGGGCGGCAGGACGGCGTGCCGAGACAGTCCGGCTTCGACATCACGGCGGCCTCGGAGGTGATGGCGACCCTGGCACTGTCGACGTCGCTGCGCGACCTGCGAGAACGACTGGGGCGTATCGTGATCGGATACACCCGCAAGCCGGAGGTCCGGCCGGTCACGGCAGAGGACATGCGCGCCGCGGGCACGATGACGGTCCTTCTCCGCGACGCCCTGAAGCCGAACCTGTTGCAGACTCTCGAGAACACGCCGGTGCTGGTGCACTGCGGCCCGTTCGGCAACATCGCCACCGGCAACTCGTCGGTGGTCGCCGACCGCATCGGCATCCACGGCGGCGAATTCCTGCTCACCGAGGCGGGATTCGGAGCCGACATGGGGGCCGAGCGCTTCTTCAACCTCAAGTGCCGGGTGTCCGGCCTCACTCCGGATGCCGCCGTCATGGTGACGACCGTGCGCGCGATGAAGCTGCACTCAGGACGCCACAAGGTCGTGGCCGGGAAGCCGCTGCCGGAGGAGATGCTCGCCGAGAACCCGGACGACGTGTATGCGGGAGCGGACAACCTGCGCAAGCAGATCGACAACATCAAGCTGCACGGTGTGTCGCCGGTCGTGGCGATCAACGCCTTCCCGACGGACCACCCGAGCGAGCACGAGGCGATCCGGGAGATCGCGCGGCAGGCCGGCGTGCGGTGCGCAGTGTCAACCCACTTCGCCGACGGCGGTTCGGGCGCAACGGAACTGGCGGAAGCGGTCGCGGAGGCGGCGCAGGATCCGACGGACTTTCGATACCTGTATCCCGACGACGCGGACCTGCGCACCAAGATCGAGACGATCGCGACCAAGGTCTATGGGGCGGACGGCGTCGAATACTCCGCCGATGCTGCGAAGTCGCTCGATCTGTATACCGCGAACGGCTGGGGCAACCTGCCGATCTGTATGGCGAAGACCCACCTGTCGCTGTCGTCCGACCCCAAGCTGCGTGGCGCGCCCACCGGCTGGACGCTGCCGGTGCGCGAGGTGCGCGCCTCCGTGGGTGCGGGTTTCATCTATCCGATCTGCGGTCAGATGCAGACCATGCCCGGCCTGAGTTCGGACCCCGCCGCCGCGCACATCGACATCGACGAGGACGGCAACACGGTCGGCCTCTTCTGAGCAGCGAACACGTCCCCACCCTGGCTGGTCGAGTAGCCGCGATGCGAGGGACGAGCGAGCGGCGTATCGAGACCTCGGAGCAGGCGTTGCCAAGGTGGTTTGGCAACGCGTGCTCGCCGGGTCTCGATACACCTCGCGCTGGGCGCTCGGCTACTCGACCAGCCCGGGGGTCAGATGGCGCAGCCGTCGGGCCCGCAGACCTGGCCCGAGCCGCCCTCCTCGACGACGATCGTCGGCTGCGTCTCGGCCCACGCCTTGTCGAGAGCCTGCCGGATGACC
>CAYPQR010000589.1:0-2183 GCA_964412865.1 uncultured Intrasporangiaceae bacterium | reverse complement strand
GAATCTACTTGCATCTGGGCTGACTCGGATACCCGCCGAGCCTCGGGAAATCTCCAGTGGCGACTCTAGCCGGGGCGGCGCCGTGGATCGACGCGAGTGCGTGCCGGCGGATCGCCCCGCCGCACGTGCCCTCACGGCAGTTCGATGACCTGTGCGGCATAGACGAGTCCTGCACCGAATCCGATCTGCAGCGCCAGGCCTCCCGACGGCACCTCTCCCTCGCGCAGCATGCGTTCGGTGGCGAGCGGGATGGAGGCGGCCGAGGTGTTGCCCGTCTCGGCGATGTCCCTGGCGACGGGCACGTCGCTCGGCATGTCGAGCTGCTTGATCATCTGGTCGATGATGCGCATGTTGGCCTGGTGCGGGATGAACGCGTCGAGATCGGACGCAGTGATCCCGGCCTTGTCGAGCGCCTGCTGCGCGACGGGCGCCATGCTCCATACCGCCCAGCGGAACACCGACTGGCCCTTCATGGTGAGAGTGGCGGCGTTGCCGATCCCGAAGCCGAAGGTGGCCCGATCGTGCGGCTCCTGACCGTCGGCCGGCGGGCGGCCGGTCTTCTCCTCGGTTTCCCACTCGCCGACGATGCGGGTCCAGGGTTCGCGCTGGGTGATGGTGTCCCAGGCGTCGCCCTTCGACCCCCACACGGTCGGGCCGATGCCCGGGTGATCGGACGGGCCGACGATGGCGGCCCCTGCACCGTCACCGAAGATGAAGGAGGTGCCGCGATCGTGCTTGTCGGTGAAGTCGGACAGCTTCTCGACGCCGATCACCAGCACGTATTCGGCGCTTCCGCCGCGGACCATGTCGTTGGCCAGGCTGATGCCGTGGCAGTATCCGGCGCAGGCCGCCGAGATGTCGAAGGCCGGCACGCCCTCGGCCCCCAGACGGTGCGCGAGAAGCGGCGCCGCCGCAGGGGTCTGGTATGGATGCGTCACCGTGGCCATGATGACGGCGCTCAGCTGTGCGGCCTGCAGCCCGGACCGGGTGAGCGCGTCGCGGGCGGCGTGCTCGGCCATGTCGACGACGGTCTCCTCGGCTGAGGCCCAGCGGCGCGACACGATGCCCGACCGCTCGCGGATCCACTCGTCGGACGACTCGATCCAGGTGCACACCTCCTCGTTGGTGATGACGCGCTCCGGCCGGTAGCCGCCGACCCCGATGATGCGTGCGTATTGAGCACCGTCGCCCGCGTTGAGCGTGCCGGTGCCCTTGGGGCTGGGTGCGGGGTGGCTGGCCATGTCAGGCCTCCTTGTCGTCGGGCCGACCCGAGGTGTGCTCTTGAAGCATGGCACGTGCCTTCTCCAGGTCGTCAGGGCTCTTGAGCGCGAGCGTCTGCACGCCGCGCATGCCCCGTTTGGCCAGCCCCACGAGCGTGCCGGCGGGTGGGAGTTCGATGACGCCGGTGACGCCCATACCGGCAAGGGTCTGCATGATCAGGTCCCAGCGCACCGGGCCCCCCACCTGGCCGACCAGTCGCTCCAGCATGTCGGCGCCGGAGCTCGCCGCCTCGCCGTCCCGGTTGCTGAGGAGTGTCAGCTTCGGGTCGCCCGGGGTGATCGAGCGGGCATGCCGGGCGAGGGTCTCGACCGCGGGTGCCATGTGCTCCGTGTGGAAGGCGCCTGCGACCTTCAGCGGGATGACCCTCGCCTTGGCCGGAGGGTCGTCGCGCAGCGTGGCGAGCTGCTCCATCGTGCCGGCCGCGACGACCTGGCCGCCGCCGTTCATGTTGGCGGGTGTGAGGCCATGACGCTCGAGTGTGGCGAGGACATCGTCAGGGTCCCCACCGAGGACGGCGCTCATACCGGTGGGGCGTGCGGCGCTCGCATCGGCCATCGCTGCCCCGCGCTCGCGCACCAGCACGATCGCCTGCTCGGCGGTGAGCACACCCGCGACCGCCGATGCGGTGACCTCTCCGACGGAGTGCCCGGCGACCGCGCCGACTCCCGCGGCCGCCGCGCCGGCCGGGAGCAGCGCCTCGAGGCCGATGATGCCCGCGGCCACGATCAGGGGCTGGGCGACCGCGGTGTCCTTGATCGTGTCGGCGTCCGATGTGGTGCCGTGCGCGACGAGGTCCATACCGGCGGCGTCAGAGAGCGACTGCAACCGATCGCGCAGGCCGGGCAGTTCGAGCCAGGGGGAGAGGAATCCGGGGGTCTGGGAGCCCTGTCCAGGGCACACGA
>CAYPQR010000588.1:0-2186 GCA_964412865.1 uncultured Intrasporangiaceae bacterium | reverse complement strand
GCGTCGACCGGGCGCAGGTGGCGCGCGGTGAGCGGGAGGCCGAGCCGGAGGACGACCGGTCGAAGGCGCAGTGAAGCGCCTATACGGTCTGCAGCAGGCCGTGTGACAGCAGGGTCTGCACGGCCTGCTCGACGAGCGTCGCGGCCTCCGGATGGCCGCCGTGGGCCTCGATGCATACCCGCGTCAGGTCGGTGATCGTCGTGGGCCGGTCGGCCGCGCGCCAGATCGTGGCGCCCAGGCCCTGCAGATGCGAGGGGACGTTGCCGACGAGCACGAGGACCTCGTCCCCGTCGGCCACGGCGTCGCTGTATGGCGCGCGGCGCACCGACCCGCCGCCCCCGCCGGTCTCCGGTGGCGCGGGCTCGTCGGTCGGGGGCAGGTGGACGTGGCGGCCGTCCAGCGGCCGGCAGGCGGCCAGCTCGGCCCGCAGCATCTCCGCGGCGTCCGCGATCTCGGTGTAGCGGAGCCGCTTGGCTCCGCCGAGCGCGCAGATCTGGTCGCAAAGGACTCGCAGCGGCGCATCCAGCGCGGGGAGGGCCGACGTGTGGGGGATCAGGGCGAGGGCGGCCTCCAGCAGGGGCATCCGCTCGAGGCGGGGTCCGCCTGCCCGGTCGCCCGATCGGTCCAGCAGCACCAGCATGGCCGCGACGGGCCGGGCGTGCGCGGGCTGCAGACCGAGTTCGTCGGGGCCGTGCTGGCTCTTGTGGCCCGGACGATCGGCCGCCAGCACGACGGACAGCGGCTTGGGGTAGGGCCGGATGACCCGGTCGGCGCCGATGGCGACGGCCTCGTCGCTCAAATAGCCGAAGCCGGAGGTGCACAAGGTGGCCGCCGCCGTGGTCTTGCCGGTGCCGGAGGGGCCGACGAGCACGATGGACCGGCCCGTCGAGGTGTCGCTGACGCCGCAGGCGTGAAACATCAGGCACTGTCCCGCGAGCTGGGCGATGGCGGCCCGGGTGACCGCGCCGGCCAGCGCGTAGTCGCGCCGGTGGCGGTCGTCGTCGCTGATGGGCGCGACCGTGGCGACCGGCCGCCGCGCGTCGCCGGCCAGGCACCGGGACCACTGCGCGGCCAGGCGCGACCGCTCATCGCCGTCGACCGGCACCGACACGACCGACCCGAGCGCGGTCAGGCGCAGGTCCGCTGGCATGACCACAGATGCTATGCCACCCTGTCGTCGCGGCGTTCGCTGATGGCGAACGGTCATCACGATGACCCCTGAGGTGGAACACGATGCGGTGTGCCGGCGTTGTCCGCCACGAAGACCAGGATCCCGTGGTGGGCGGCTAGTCGGCGCTGACAGGGATTCCGGCTAGCATCGCTTATAGATCTTGGTATCCGAGGAGTTGAGATGTTCGAACGGTTTACCGACCGCGCCCGTCGTGTGGTGGTGCTCGCCCAGGAAGAGGCGCGCATGCTCAACCACAACTACATCGGCACGGAGCACATCCTGCTCGGGCTGATTCACGAGGGGGAAGGTGTCGCCGCCAAGGCGCTGGAGAGCCTGGGGATCTCGCTGGAGAACGTGCGTGAGCAGGTCCAGGAGATCATCGGCCTCGGCCAGCAGACCCAGTCGGGTCACATTCCCTTCACGCCCCGCGCGAAGAAGGTGCTGGAGTTGTCCCTGCGCGAGGGTCTGCAGCTCGGGCACAGCTACATCGGCACCGAGCACATCCTGCTCGGGCTGATCCGCGAGGGTGAAGGGGTCGCCGCGCAGGTGCTCGTCAAGCTCGGTGCCGACCTCGGCACCGTCCGGCAGACGGTCATCCAGCTGGTGTCCGGCTACCAGGGCGGCGGCGGCAAGGAGACCGCCGGCGCCGGAGTGGGCGGCTCCAGCCAGGAGAGCGGCACCCCGGCCGGCTCGCTGGTGCTCGACCAGTTCGGCCGCAACCTGACCCAGGCGGCCCGCGAGGGCAAGCTGGACCCCGTCATCGGGCGGCAGAACGAGATCGAGCGGGTCATGCAGGTGCTGTCCCGCCGCACCAAGAACAACCCCGTGCTCATCGGTGAGCCGGGCGTCGGCAAGACCGCCGTCGTCGAGGGCCTGGCCGCCGACATCGTGCGCGGCGACGTGCCCGAGACGCTGAAGGACAAGCAGCTCTACACCCTCGACCTGGGCTCGCTGGTGGCGGGCAGCCGCTACCGCGGTGACTTCGAGGAGCGCCTCAAGAAGGTGCTCAAGGAGA
>CAYPQR010000587.1:0-2188 GCA_964412865.1 uncultured Intrasporangiaceae bacterium | reverse complement strand
CGCGCCTACTACGTCAGCTTCAACAACGTGAAGGTCGGCAAGCTGATCGGCCAGGGTCTTGTTTCCTGCGTTAAGGCGTGGAACGTCAAGAGTCCCAAGGTCATCGAGATGAAGGGTGACCCGACCGACAACAACGCCACGCTGTTCGCCCAGGGATACGACTCGGTGCTCAACCCGAAGTATTCATCGGGCTGGAAGAAGGTCGCCGAGCCCGCAGGCACGTGGGATCCGCCGACGGCCGCAACGGAGTTCACCCAGGCACTCACGGCGCACTCCGACGCGAATGCAGCGCTGGTGCCCAACGACGAGAACGCCGCCCCGATCATCACCTACCTGAAGAACCACGGCATCAAGCCCAAGCAGTTCCCGATCACCGGGCAGGACGCGACGCTCGTGGGTCTGCAGAACATCCTGTCGGGCTATCAGTGCGGCACGGCATACAAGCCGATCTATCTGGAGGCGCAGGCGACCGCGGCCCTCGCGCTGTATCTGCGGGCCGGCGTCAAGCCGCCGTCGGGCCTGGTCAACGGCACGACGGAGGACACCAAGAGCAAGACGAAGGTGCCGTCGGTGCTGCTGAAGCCGGAGTGGGTCACGACGAAGAACATGAACAGCACGGTGATCGCCGACCAGTTCGTGAGCGCGAAGCAGCTGTGCACCTCCAAGTACGCGAAGGCATGCAAGGCGGCAGGGATCTCGTGAGCGAGGCTGCAACCCCGCTGCTCCAACTCAAGGGAGTCGGCAAACGATTCGGCCCCGTGCAGGCCCTGAACGGTATCGACCTCGATCTCAGGCTCGGGGAGGTGACGGCCCTCGTCGGCGACAACGGCGCCGGCAAGTCGACGCTGATCAAGGCGATCGCCGGCATCCACTCGATCGACGAGGGCCAGATGCTCTGGAACGGCAAGCCGGTCCACCTTCGCGGCCCGAAGGACGCGTCGGATCTGGGCATCGAGACCGTCTATCAGGATCTCGCGCTGTGCGACAACCTCGACATCGTCCAGAACATGTTCCTGGGCCGGGAGGAGTTGCAGGCCGGGGTGCTCGACGAGGCGTCGATGGAGACCAAGGCACACCGCACGCTGAGCGACCTGTCCGTGACGACGGTCAAGTCGATCAGACAGCCCGTGGCGTCACTCTCGGGCGGGCAGCGTCAGGCTGTCGCGGTGGCGCGAGCCGTGATGTGGGAGGCGAAGCTGGTGATCATGGACGAGCCGACCGCCGCGCTCGGCGTCTCGCAGACCGCCATGGTGCTCGACCTGATCAAACGCCTTCGGTCGCACGGCATCGCCGTGCTGGTGGTCTCTCACAACCTCAACGACGTGTTCAGCGTGGCCGACCGGGTCGCCGCGATGTATCTCGGGTCGCTGGCCCGGACCGCCCCCATCTCCGAACTCACCGTCGGCTCGACGGTCGAGCTCATCACCACGGGGTCCACGAGCGATGTGGGCCGGGAGTCATAGATGTCATCTTCGGAAAATCAGGGACGCGTGGACGTCCGCAGGAAACCACCAGAGCACGGCGAGAGCGTCGTCGAGTCGACGCAGGAGTCATCCGGCGGCTATCTCAGGGCGTGGCTGTCGCGCGTGAGATCCGGTGAGAGCGGTGTACTCCCGGTTGTGGTGGGGCTCATCGTCATCATCATCATCTTCCAGGCGAAGGACTCGGTCTTCCTGTCGGCGGGCAACATCATCAACCTGATGGTGCAGGCGTCGGTGTTCGTGCTGTTCGGTGTCGCAGAGGTATTCGTGCTGCTGCTGGGCGAGATCGATCTGTCGCTGGGGTTCACCGGCGCGATCGGTGCGGTGTTCGCCGTCTGGATCACCGGTGAGCCGCACAACCAGTCGTGGATCGTCGGTGTGGTGCTCGGTCTCGCCGTCGCGACGGTGGTCGGGATCGTGTGGGGCCTGTTGGTGACCAGGCTGCGCATACCGTCGTTCATCGTGACGCTGGCCGGTCTGCTCGGCCTGCAAGGGTTGCTGATCTTCCTCATCAACCAGCTCGCGGGGCAGAGCAGCGGCGGCACGATGGCGGTCAGCAACAAGGTGATCAACAACATCGCCTACGGCCACGTCAACACCGTTCTGGCATGGGTTGCACTCGCCGTGATCGTGGTGGCGCTCGCGTTTGCGACGGCGTGGCGCGACAGGCAGCGCAGAGCCAACGGCCTGACCACCTCACCGATCGG
>CAYPQR010000586.1:0-2188 GCA_964412865.1 uncultured Intrasporangiaceae bacterium | reverse complement strand
CCCGGGGTCAGGCGTCCTCGACCGAGCCCTGGCTGATGTGGAGCCGCCGCTGGGCGCGGTTCGCCACGGTCGTGTCGTGGGTGACGATCACCATCGTGAGGGCCTCTGCCTCCCAGAGGGATTCGAGCACCTCCATGATCTCGTCACGAGTTCCTTCATCGAGATTCCCGGTCGGTTCATCGGCGAGCAGCACATTCGGTTGCTTGACGATCGCGCGTGCGATGGCCACACGCTGCTGCTGACCGCCCGACATCTCGGCGGGATGATGATCGCCTCGATCGGCGAGTCCGACGGAGACAAGCGCCTTTTCGGCGCGCTCGGCGCGCTCGGCAGCCGGCACCCTCAGAGGAACGAGAGCAGTCTCCACGTTCTCCTGAGCGGTGAGCGTGGGGATCAGGTTGAAGCCCTGGAAGATGAAGCCGATCTCCTTGCCGCGCAGGCCACCGAGCTTCGCGTCGCTCAGCTCCGTCAGACTGGTGTCATCGAGGCTGATCGTGCCGGAGGTCGGCCGGTCGAGGGCCCCGAGCATCTGCAGCAGCGTCGACTTGCCGCCGCCGGTCGGGCCCTGGATGGCGACCATCTGGCCGCTCGGGATCTCGAGGTTGACGTTGCTGAGGGCGGTGACGGTGCGCGCCTTGCCCTCATACTGTTTGGTGAGGTTCGTGAGCTTGTACATCCGTGGTGTCCTTTGTGACCGTGGTGGATTCAGGTGTATGAGGGGTGGCGATCACTGCACGGACCGCAGCGCCTGCGCCGGCCGCAGACGCGATGCCCGCCATCCGCCGATGCCACCGGCGAGCAGCCCGCCGAGGATGGCGAGCCCGACGGCGATCGCGATGACCGACACCGTGACCGGGGCACTCAGGTCGATGTGCGTGGTCGCCGCCTGCGCGGCCGACTGTGCAGCGCGTCCGAATCCGCCACCGGGTGGGGTTCCGCCACCCTCCGCGCCGGCTCCACCGGGGCCGCCTTGGCCCCCGAAGCCGGGTGCGCCGCCGGCGCCCTGGGCCCCGGAGACGGCGCCGCTGAGGGTCGGGGAGATCAGGTTGATGACCAGCACTCCGATCAGGCCGACTGCGATGCCGACGATTCCGCCGATGATTCCCTGCACGATCGACTCACCGGTGACCTGCCCGACAACCCGCCGGTTGGACCACCCGAGGGCCTTCAAGGTGCCGAACTCGCGTGTGCGCCGGGTGACACCGGAGATGGTGAACAGGATGGCGATGAGGAAGGCTGCCGCGAGCACGATGATCGACAGCCAGGTGCCGAGGTTGGACACCAGCTTGCTTGCGCTGGAGAGGGATCCGGAGACGCTCGACGCGAGGTCTGCCTCTGTCGAGACGGTGGCGCTGGGCATGGCCTTGTCGAGGGCGGCCTTCACCGCGTCGACGTCGGACGCCGAGTTCGCCGAGACATAGACCGTTGTGATCTTGTTCTTCTCGCCCGAGAGGCTCTGAGCCACGTCGAGGGGGATGTATGCGTTCGAGGTCGTCGTCGAGTCGGAGCCGGTCGACGTGACGGTGCCGACGACCGTGAACTTCTTGCCGCCGAGCTTGATCGTGTCCCCGACCGAGAGCTTCTTCGACGTGGCATAGTCGGCGTCCAGGACGGCGACGTGCTTGCCCTTGTCCGATGCCTTCAGGGTGCGACCCTTCCCGAGCTCGGTCGACGCGATCGGGCCGACGGCCTTGGCGCCGGGCGTGATGCCGAGCACCGTGGTCTGCTTGATCGAGAAGGAGCTGTTGCCCTGGCCGCTCTGGCCGCTCGTCCCACCCGCGGGCGGCTGCCCGGGCTGGCCGCCGTTGCCTTGGCCGCCCTGGCCGAAGTCGGGCAGCGATCCGCTGAAGTTGGTGTTCTGCAAGGACAGCACGGCGGCCGCGGCGGAGACACCGTCGGTGTTCTTCACCGTGGTCAGCACGGAGTCCTTCATCGTGCTGGTGCCGAACCCTACGCTCAGCCGCGACTGGCTCACCTTCCGGCGGCCATCACTCGACGTCTTCCCCGAGCCCGATCCGAAGTCGAAGCGGCCGCCCGGTCCGCCGCTTCCGGGCGTGGGCGCCTTGGCCGCCTTGGTCACGGTGATGTCGGTGCCGACTCCGTAGACCGATTTGAGCACCTGGGACTGAGCATCTTTCACGCCGCTTGCGACGGAGTTGACGATCATGACGAGGGCGATGGCCAGCGC
>CAYPQR010000585.1:0-2200 GCA_964412865.1 uncultured Intrasporangiaceae bacterium | reverse complement strand
GCCCCCGCGATGGTGTCGATCGCTTCCTGCGTGACGACCAGCTCGTCCGTCATATGTTCCCCCCGTGCGCTTCTGGTGAGCCTCCCCGCTCGCGGACAGCCTATCGCCTGTGACCCGCGGCGCAACCAGTTTATCCACAGCCCGGACTGGATCCCGCCGGTGCTTTCGGCGGTCGCCTCAACCGGCCTTCAGCTTGGCAGGGGCGGGACGCGTGCGCGTGTGGACTCACCTGGTTCATTGTGTGGGGCACGGGGTCACGGGTGGAAGCGGACACGTCTACCGCTGAGCGTGGCCATCCGGCGCCGCACGGGATGGGGGCTGTCCGCCTGGCAGGAGCGCGCCGCGACCATTGCGAGGTCGATTCCTAGGCTGCTGTGCATGACTGAATCCCCACCCGCGGCAATGGATGCCGGCGCCTACAGGAGCCTGGAAACCGACGTCCGAGACGAGTGGATCGACGTGAACGGCCACATGAACGCGCAGTTCTTTGGGCTGGTCATCTACGAGGCGCACGCCCGGTTCACCGACGTGCTCGGGCTCGGCGACGAGTACGTCGAGCGGACGGGCTGCGGCAAGGTGGTGGTCGAATCGCACCTCACCTACGAGCACGAGCTGCGGCAGGGGGAGCGGATCGTGGTCGATTCGTGGCTGCTCGGGGTCGACGACAAGCGGGCGCACTTCTTCCACGAGCTGCGCTCGGCGAAGTCGGGACGGCGTGCCGCCGCCGGCGAGCAGCTGGATCTGCACTTCGACCTCGCCGCCCGCCGGGTGACGCCGTTCTCCGCGGACGTGCTCGAGCGGCTCCGGGAATTCTCCGCTGTGCAGTGCGCCGACGGGCGGCCCTACGGGACGGGACGGACCGGCACCGTCAAGGAGTGACGAGGGGGGCGGAGGTGTGGGACCGGTCCGCCGAACTGCGTGCTGGGATCAGCCTCCAGGCTGCCAGCGCTTGTCGACCTCGCGGGTGAGCATGTCGGCGAAGGTGAGGACGGCGTCGCAGTCGCGAGGGTAGGAGGGGGCGAGCCGTCCGTGTGGGCCACCGATGATGTCGAGGAAGCCATAGTCGACGTGGACGATCAAGCGACATTCCTGGTGAGCTCGCCCGAGGTCGCGCGTTTCGACTTCGGTGACGTGATCCGCGACAGACGTCGTCGTGACAGGCCCCATCTTGCCGAGGCGGTGATGCACCCACCGATCCATTTCGTCGCCTGGGGCGGACGGCCGCGAGAGTACCGAGTAGTGGTTGCTGGCCGAGTCGTCGAAGCTGCATCCGCTGCCGTACTTATCGATCAGGGGCTCGAGTGCATCGGCACGCGTTATGCCTTGTGTACTGAACCAGTGCGTAAACTCTTCGCTACAGGGGTCGAAGAACTGGTGGGCGGGAACAGCTGCCGGCGATTTAGCTGGATTTGCGTCTACTGATGATTCTGGCGAACCGCAAGCGGTCACCAGCAGTGCTCCGGTACAGACAACAACTGTGAGAGCTAGCTTTCTCATTGCGGGCCCGCACTTATGAGTTCGTTGACTGTGGTGAAGTCCGCGTCGCGGAGGGCACTCCCGCCAGCGCGTACCCATGTGGCGAACCGCTCGGCAGCCTCGGCGTACTCGATGAAGCGCGCAAGTGCTGAGTCACGCTCGCCGACTGCGAGGTCATTGTAGAAGCCCTGTAGTTGAAGCAGCGACGGCAGGGTGCCCCATGGCTGATGATCGTAGGTTCGTTCGAAATCGGCGGCAAGATTGCGGAAGTCACGCGCCGCCTGCTCGTAGGCCCCCGCGATGGTGTCGATCGCTTCCTGCGTGACGACGAGGTCGTCGGCCATGCTGTCCCCCCTGCTTGTTCTCGTGAGCCTCCCCGCTCGCGGATACCTTACCGCGTGTGACCCGCGACGCAACCGGTTCATCCACAGCCCGAGCGGGTGCCAGGGTGCCCGTTCCGGAAGCTATGAAACGAGGAACCAATCCGGTCGCCACCGTTGCGGTGGTGGTGGGGCCAAACGTGCAGGCAGGGGAGGTGCGGAAGCGGGGCAGGTTCTGTTGCCGCTGGTCACAGCGCCGCAGGGTGGCGACGCGAATCGTTCCTCGACCCCTAGCGTCGCGAACGGGCATCTTCGGCTAGCGATTCACGATGGAAGCTGCGCCAGGGTGCCCGTTCCGGAAGCTATGAATCGAGGAACGAATCCGGTCGCCACCGTTGCGGTGG
>CAYPQR010000584.1:0-2202 GCA_964412865.1 uncultured Intrasporangiaceae bacterium | reverse complement strand
GACATGAGCGAAGAGATCACTGTCGGCGATCTTGCCGACGACGCCGTCATGGTCGACGTGCGCGAGCAGGACGAATGGGATGCCGGGCACGCGCCGGGCGCGGTGCACATCCCGCTGGGCGATCTGCCGAGCCGCCTGGGCGAACTGCCGGAGGCCGATCCGCTGCCGATCGTGTGCCGCTCGGGCAATCGGTCCGGCCGGGCGGTCGCCTGGCTGGAGCAGCAGGGGTTCGACGTCGTCAACGTCGCCGGCGGCATGAAGGACTGGGACGCCGCGGGCAAGAAGATCGACGGGGCAGACGGGCAGCCCTACATCAAGTGACGATGTGGCCGCCCGGCACGGTCCGCCCGAATCCTGCGCCTCGGGGTGCGCGATTCGGGCGGATGCCGTGAGGTGCCTCAGGAGATCGCCGGCACGGCGGCGAGCGCCTCGGTCAGCGCCTCCTCGGACAGGGCGTCGTCGACAAGCTGGTCGGCCATGTAGCTCTCGTAGGCGCCGAGCTCCATCAGCCCGTGGCCGGAGAGCCCGATCACGATGACCTTCTCCTCGCCGGTCTCCTTGCACGCCAGCGCTTCCCGGCGCGCCTGCGCCAGTGCGTGGGATGACTCGGGGGCCGGAACGACACCCTCCGTGCGGGCGAATTGCAGTGCCGCGTCGAAGCATTCGCTCTGATGCAGGCTCGTCGCCTCGACCAGCCCCTCATGGACCGTGTGCGACAGCAGCGGCGCCATGCCGTGATATCGCAGCCCGCCCGCGTGGATCGGCGACGGCACGAAGTCGTGGCCGAGCGTATACATCTTCATCAGCGGTGTGAGGCCCGCCGTGTCGCCGAAGTCGTAGCGGAACTCGCCGCGGGTCATCGTCGGGCAGGCGGCCGGCTCGACCGCGAGCAGGCGCGGCGACTGACGGCCGGCCAGCTTCTCACGCAGGAACGGGAAGATCAGCCCGGCCAGGTTGGACCCGCCGCCCGCGCAGCCGACGACCAGGTCGGCGCCCGACTCCCCGGCGTTCTCCAGCTGGATCAGCGCCTCCTGGCCGATGACCGTCTGGTGCAACAGCACGTGGTTGAGCACCGACCCGAGCGCATACTTCGTGTCATCGCGCTGCGCCGCGACCTCCACCGCCTCCGAGATGGCGATGCCGAGACTGCCCGGATGGCCCTCCTCGAATCCCTTTCCGGCCTGGGTCATCTGGCTGGGGGAGCGATAGACGGTGCCGCCGAACGTCTCGATCAGCGTGCGCCGCGCCGGCTTGGTGTCGAACGACGCACCCACCTGCCATACGTCACACTGCACGCCGAAGAGCGAGCACGCGAACGCGAGCGCGGTGCCCCACTGGCCGGCGCCGGTCTCGGTCGTGAGCCGTCGTATGCCGTTGAGCGCGTTGTAATACACCTGCGGCACCGACGTGTTCGTCTTGTGCGATCCGGCCGGTGAAACGCCTTCGTACTTGTAGTAGATCCGTGCGGGCGTCTCGAGCAGCTTCTCGAGACGGCGCGCCCGGAAGAGCGGCGACGGCCGCCACTGGCGGTATACCTCGCGCACCGGCTCGGGGATCTCGACATAGCGCTCGGCGGTGACCTCCTGGGCGATCAGTTCCGGCGGGAACAGGGCCGCCAGGTCGTCCGGCCCGACCGGTTCGTGGGTCGCCGGGTGCAGCGGTGGCGGCGGGGCCGTCGGCAGATCGGCGACGATGTTGTACCAGTGCGTCGGGATCTGTGAGTCGTCGAGCAGATACTTCACGGGTTCGTCGGCCATGGTGGTCCTCACTGTGCGGTGGTGATGAGGCTCACAGTATGCGGTGTGCTCGCGCGCCGCCAGATTGTCCCAGCCGGCGGCATACCGGCTGCTCGGGCCGCGAGGTCCGCGCCCGGGTCAGGGCTTCAGCAGGAGGCGCGTCAGCGAGTCGGTGAGCCAGGCCTCCGCTCGATCGAAGCTCCACTCGAAGCCGGCGGTGAGCTGGTGCCAGCTCGCGGGGGCGGTCATGACCGCGAGGGTCGCGGCGGCCTGCTCGGCATCCGTGCTCTTCGCCAGCGCGCCCAGCTCGTGCAGGCGCCGCGCCAGATCGGTGATCCCGGCCCGGTGCCGCCGCAGGCCGTCGTCGACCGCAGCCTGCACGTCGGCGCTCGACGGCGCCGCTGCGATCAGCACCTCGACGATGTCGCCGCAGCGCTCGTTGAGCAGTCGCGTGAGGTGCACGCCG
>CAYPQR010000583.1:0-2206 GCA_964412865.1 uncultured Intrasporangiaceae bacterium | reverse complement strand
GCCACCCCGCATTCCGCGATGCGTGCGTGCATCCGCTGCTCCCTGCTGTGATCGGTGATGTCGCCATCGCAGGCGACCTCGCCAGGCTAGGCATTGCGCGACGCGGCGTCCAGCCGATTCCGCGCGCACGTGCACACTTCCGGCCTGACCCTCCGCGAGAGCGCATATTCGAGTCCCAAGAACGAAAATAGCGCCACGTATGGCGATCTCGGCGAGCCGTAGGTGCTGGAATCGCGCTCTCGGAACCCACATCGCGGCATCAGCCGTAGGTGTCGCGCGGGCCGCGGCCGCCGGGAGCCTTGCGGAAACCGCGCGACCAGGAGGGCGCACCGGGCCCGGTGATCCGAAGCTGGGTGACCACGTCGTGGCCGACCTTCTCCTCGACCCGCCCGAGGAGGGTCGAGGAGAGCATCCGCAGTTGTGTCGCCCAGGCCGTGGAGTCGGCACGCACGGTGAGCACGCCGTCCTCGAAGCTGACCGGCTTGCTGTGGGCGGCCACGTCGTCGCCGACGATCTGCGGCCACTGGCCCATCACGGACCCGGCGGCGACGTCGACCGTCCAGCCGCGATCGAGCAGCATGTGGTCGAGTTGGTCACCGAGCAGCGCGGGATCCCGCCCGTCGCGCGGTGCCCGACCGGTGCCGACGTCCGCGGCCTTGCGCCGGCGGCGCACCGGAGCCCCCGGTCGCAGGCCCTTCTCCTGCGCGGCCTTTCGGGCGCGGGCGAGCGCCTCACGCGCGGCCGCGAGGTCGTCGGCGTCGGGCGCCGCACCATCGACCGGGTCCGTGGCGGCGCCCTCCGGCTCCTTGTCGTCTGCGCTCATCGCGGCCCGCCGGTCATGCCGCCGTCACCGCGCCCCGCACGACGTCGAATCGGGCGCCCGCCAGCTCGCTCGGCACGTCCGCGCCGACGGCGGCGGTGATGAGCACCTGTTGCGCGTCTCCGATCAGCTCGGCGAGACGCCCCCGGCGTCCGGAATCCAACTCGGCGAACACGTCGTCGAGGATGAGCACCGGGTCGGTGTCGAGGTCGTGCCGCAGCAGCGAGAACGCCGCGAGTTTGAGTCCCAGAGCGAACGACCACGACTCGCCGTGGCTCGCATACCCCTTGGCGGGAAGCTCGCCGAGGCGAAGCTCGACGTCGTCGCGATGCGGCCCGACGAGGGTGAGACCGCGCTCGACCTCGCCGGCGCGCTGCCGCCGGAAACTCTCGTGCATCGCCTCCTCGATCCGCTCGACGGAGAGCACGTCGCCGGCGGCGATCGCGTCGGCGACCTCGTCGTGCAGGCTGCTGCGGTAGGTCGTGTGCGCCTCGCCCGCACCGTCGCTCACCTGCGCATAGGCCTTGGCCAGGTAGGGCGCGACGTCCTGCATCAGGCGCAGCCGCGCATACGTCAGGTTGGCGCCGACCTGTGCGAGGTGGGCATCCCAGACGGGCAGCGATTCGAGCACGGCCGCCGGGTTCGGCGCCTTGCGTGCGGACTTCAGCAAGGCATTGCGCTGCCGCACGATCTTGTCGTAGTCGGACCGCGCGGCCGACCAGCGCGGCTGCCGCGAGATCAGCAGCTCGTCGAGGAACCGCCGGCGCCCGGCCGGGTCGCCCTTGACGAGCGCCAGGTCCTCGGGAGCGAACATCACGCAGCGCAGCGCCCCGAGGATGTCGCGCTGCCGCCCCAACGGGGCCCTCCCCAGCCGGCCGCGGTTGGCCTTGCCCGGATTGATCTCGAGCTCCACCCGCTGCTCGCGGCCGTCGTGCACCACGGCGGCGTGCACCACCGCACTCGAGGCACCGGCCCGCACCAGCGGGCCGTCGTTCGCGACGCGATGGGAGCCCAGCGTCGCGAGGTAGTAGATGGCCTCCACCAGGTTGGTCTTGCCCTGCCCGTTGCTGCCGACGAAGGTCGTGATGCCTTCGCCGAGCGGCACGTCGGCAGACTCGTATGACCGGAAGTCGGCCAGAGTCAGATGCCGCAGATACACACCCAAAGCCTAGGCGAGCGGGCCGGCCGCGCGCCGCATGGCCGAGCCGCGGCGTCAGCCCGACGTGACCGGCTGCTGCAGTTCGGTGACCCAGTCGGCCTGATCGTCGGACTCGGCGCGGACATAGAGCTCTCGGCAGGGGCCGGACGGCACCAGCCCTCGCGTGAGCGCTTCCTCGTGCAGCGACTGCCAGGACTGCGCGATGCGGTCCATCGACCCGAGGTGCA
>CAYPQR010000582.1:0-2212 GCA_964412865.1 uncultured Intrasporangiaceae bacterium | reverse complement strand
GTCGTTGGTGAACTCCTCGGAGTTCACATAGCGCACCCGCATCTGCGGGTAGTAGCTGCGCACGTAGTTGCCGATCGCGTGCAGCAGATGGGTCTTGCCGAGGCCGGAGTCGCCATAGACGAACAGCGGGTTGTATGAGCGGGCCGGCGTCTCGGCGACGGCCTGTGCTGCCGCGCAGGCGAACCGGTTTCCGGCGCCGATCACGAAGGAGTCGAAGCTGTATTTGGGGTTGAGGCGGGAGCTTTGCCAGTCGTCCGCGGGCGCCTGGACGACTTGCGCGGGGGTGGGGTGCGGGGGCGGCGTGATCTCGGTGCGCATCTCGAGCTGGCCGATGGTGTCCTCGTCGTCGGGCGCGACCAGGGTCTCCTCGGGGTCCGGCACATCGACCGACCCGCGCAGCGACGGGTCGACCGTGACGGCCAGGCGCACGTCGTGCCCGAGCTGCGGGCCGAGCGCGCGGCATACCGGGTCGTGCAGCGAGGTCTCGACGAATTCCTTGGTGTGATCGAACGGCACCGCCAGCAGCGCCGTGTCGCCGAGCACGCCGACCAGCCGCGCCAGACGCAGATAGGCCCGGTCCCTGGCGGGAATCCCGGAATCCTCGAGTGACAGGAGGGTGGCGTGCCAGACATGTGCGAGCTCCACTTCGGCATCGCTCACCGCGACGTACTCCTCACTGCTGAGATCAGTCTTGCGGCTGATCGTGCGATTCCGGTCCGTGCGCCATCGTAGGCACAGTGATCCACAGTCTTATCCACAGGCTGTGTATACGAGGGCTCCCGTCCCGGAAGGCTCGACGCTAACAAGGCCATGGCCGGATGGGCAACATCGGATCCGCAAAATTTTCGCGCCCCTCGGCGTGTCGCGCGGACACGATGCCGGGTCACCCGGTCTCATGGGTAGTTTGGCACGAGCCGGGAACCAGGTGGGCCTTCGGCGCCCTCAGTTTGACCGGCCCAGGGCGCCCCCGTATCGTTGAAGGAGCCCCTTTGCGTCGATGCTTCATGTCGGTATGCGACGTGCAAACTGGCGCCACCTGCGGCGCCGGCCGACGCTGACGTGCGAAGGAAGCCTACAGACCCTGCACCTCGGGCGGTATGCCCGGATCTTTCGACGGAGACGAACGTGAGCAAGCGGACCTACCAGCCGAACAATCGACGCCGCGCGAGGAAGCACGGCTTCCGCCTGCGCATGCGCACCCGCGCCGGGCGCGCCGTGCTGTCGGAGCGCCGTCGCAAGGGCCGCGCGCGTCTGTCGGCCTGAGCCGGCCCGGGCCGGGGCCGAAAGGCGCGCCTGACATGCTCGCGGCACCCCATCGCCTGCGCACCGCATCGCAGTTCACCGCGGTGCTTCGGGGGCGCGGCTCCAGGCGCGCCGGAAGCCGCCTGCTGGTGCTGCACGCCGCCACCGCCGACACGCCCTCCCGTGAGACTTCACGGGTGCCGCGTGTCGGTTTCATCGTGTCGAAGGCCGTCGGCAACGCCGTCGTGCGCAACCGCACGAAGCGGATCCTGCGCCATCAGATGGCGGCCCGGCTCGCGGCGCTGCCGCCGGGCACCGATGTGGTGGTCCGGGCCGCTCCCGCCGCAGCCGGCCGCGATTCGGCGACGCTCGGACGCGAGCTTGACAGATTGCTCCATAAAGTCGGCCTGGAGCATTCACAATGATCAGTCACATGCTGGCGAAGCCGCTGATCTGGCTGATCCGCGGCTACCAGGTGCTGATCTCTCCTCTTCTTCCGCCGAGCTGCCGGTTCACGCCGTGCTGTTCGGCATACGCCATCACCGCACTGCGTCGGTTCGGAGTGTGGAAGGGCGGCTGGCTGACCCTGCGAAGGCTGGTGCGGTGCAACCCCTGGAACCCGGGCGGCGTCGACCACGTTCCCGAAAAGGGCGCACCGCCTCGCCAGCGCCAACCCCACGCATCGATGACGACGACGATTAAAAGGACATCATGATCGACACCATCCTGTTCCCGCTCGAGTGGTTCGTTGCCGTCGTGATGGTGGGCTTCCACAAGGTCTTCACCTTCATCGGCATGGCCCCCGACGGCGGCTGGGGCTGGGCGCTGTCGATCGTCGGACTCGTGGTGGTCCTGCGCGTCCTGCTGGTGCCGCTGTTCGTCAAGCAGATCAAGTCGTCGCGACGGATGCAGCTCATCCAGCCCGAGATCCAGAAGATCCAGAAGAAGTACAAGGGCAAGAAGGACGCCG
>CAYPQR010000581.1:0-2214 GCA_964412865.1 uncultured Intrasporangiaceae bacterium | reverse complement strand
CCGACCGGGCCACCGACGCCACCGAGCGGCTCGACCGCGAGGGAGAGGTCGCCGCGGATTTCCTCGAGACGCTGCTGGATATCGCCGATCTCGACGGGGACATCGACGTCGACATCGACGGTGACCGTGCGTCGGTCTCGATCGTCGACTCGGAGGAGGGGCGCGTGCCGCGTCGCCTCGTGGGCCCTGAGGGGAAGGTCCTCGAGGCATTGCAGGAGTTGACGCGGTTGGCGGTTCAGGCGCAGACCGGCGAGCGGAGCCGCCTGATGCTCGACATCGCCGGGCACCGTGCCGATCGGCGCGCCGAGCTCGAGACGCAGGCCTCGCAGGTTGCGGAGCGGGTCAAGGCATCCGGCGAGAAGGAGAGCATGGAGCCGATGACCGCGTTCGAGCGCAAGGTCGTCCACGACACCGTGCTGGCGGCCGGTCTGACGTCCGAGTCCGAGGGCAGCGAGCCGCACCGCTACGTGGTCGTGCTTCCCACCGACTGAGACGTTTCACGTGGAACAGCCCGTGGGCGAAGCCCCGAGCGAGCCGCCGCAGGACGTGCAGCGGCCCGCCGGACTCGATGCGCTGTTCGGGGATCGGACGTCGCTGATGGAGCGGTACGTCGCCCATCTCGCCGACACCGGCGTCAGCCATGGGCTGATCGGGCCGCGTGAGCGCCCCCGACTGTGGGACCGCCACGTGCTCAACTGTGCCGCGGTCGGTGAACTCGTGCCGCGGGATGCCGACGTCGCCGACGTGGGATCGGGCGCCGGCCTGCCCGGGTTGGTCCTGGCCATCGCGCGGCCGGACATCCGCATGACCCTGATCGAACCGCTGCTGCGTCGAGTGACCTGGTTGACCGACGTCCTCGACGACCTCGGACTCGACAATGTGGAGATCCGGCGCGCCCGGGCCGAGCAGCTGTGGGGCGAGGTCGAGGTCGACATCGTGACATCCCGCGCGGTTGCGCGCCTCGAGGAGCTTGCGCGATGGTCGTTGCCGCTTCTGCACCCTCGGGGCACGATGCTCGCGCTGAAGGGTTCATCGGCACCGGAGGAACTCGACCGATCTCGTGACCGGTTGCACGACCTCGGAGCAGGCGACACCGATATCGTCGAGTGCAGCGGCCTCGCCGAACAGGCGACGACCGTGATCCGGATCCAACTACGCGGTGCGGCCGTGCGAGTCCACCAACAGAAGCGCGGTAAGAGCCAGACGTCCGGCGGGCGTCGCCGCGCGAAGCAGGGGCAGAGGCACCGTAGGTCAAGGAGCAATAGGTGACGTCGTCCACGCACGAGCAGTCGACTCCGACGGGATGGTGGGGAGACCTACCCGAAGTGCGGCGGGCGCAGGCGCTGCCCGAGGTCGATGAAGCGCCGGCCGACGCGGTCTCGGGCATCGCCGGCTGGATCACACCCGTCAGCTCGCCGGTCGAGGCGGTCACGGGCACGCTGCCCGAGGAGCCGGACGATCTCGGCCTGCGACGAGTCACCGCGGCGGAGGCCGCGGCCGAGGTTTCACGGGAAACAGGATCGGCTGCAGCGACCGTTCCCGACCTGAAGGGACCACGTCCACCGGAGCCAGATGTCCCCGCGGAGCGCCGCCAGATGCCGACTCGCTCCCTGCCACGGCCCGCGCAGACGCGCGTCATGACGGTCGCCAACCAGAAGGGCGGCGTCGGCAAGACGACGACCACGGTCAACATCGCCGCCGCACTGGCCCAGGCCGGACTCCGGGTGCTGGTCGTCGACATCGACCCCCAGGGCAACGCCAGCACCGCACTCGGCATCGACCACCACACCGAGATCCCCAGCATCTACGACGTGGTCGTCGACGGTGACCCGCTGTCCTCGATCATTCAGCCGTGCCCACAGATCGACGGCCTGTGGTGCGCGCCCGCGACGATCGATCTCGCGGGCGCGGAGATCGAGCTCGTGTCGATGGTGGCTCGTGAGATGCGCCTCAAGCAGGCCATCGAGGAACACCTCGCGGGACTGGACGAGGCGGACCGCCTCGACTTCGTCCTGATCGACTGCCCACCAAGCCTCGGCCTGCTCACCATCAACGCCTTCGTCGCGGCACCCGAGGTGTTCATTCCGATCCAGTGTGAGTACTACGCACTGGAGGGACTGTCTCTGCTGCTGAAGAACATCGAACTGATCAAGGCGCATCTGAACCCCGACCTGCACGTGTCGACGATCCTCATGACGATGTATGACGCACGCA
>CAYPQR010000580.1:0-2215 GCA_964412865.1 uncultured Intrasporangiaceae bacterium | reverse complement strand
TACGACTGGGTCGCGTCGCTCGAGCTGTGCTCGCTGGTGACGGGCCAGGCCTCACGGTGGCGCGGCCGGGGAGAGGGACCGCGTCCGTTGCAGGCGGTCATCACCTGGGAGAACCTGCCGGACCAGCCGCTCTACCGGATCCCGCCGTATCGGCAGGCGCTCGAGTCGTGTCGCGATGCCGACCTGCTGCTGTGCATGGTCGATGCTGCGCGAGATCACCTGCGTGCCAACGGGTTCGCGGACCGACAGATCGCAGTCGTCAAGCCGGGGGTGGACACCCGCCTGTTCCGGCCCGCCTCGGAGCCCGTGGCGGCGCCGAAGGTCGTGTTCGCCTCGCCGCTGGCACCCAACAAGGGCATCGACCGCGTCCTGGAGGCCATGCGCATCGTGCGCCGGAGCATCCCCGAGGCGACGCTCACCGTCGCCGGCCGGGGCCCGATGCGCCCTGTCGTCGAGGCCGCGGCGGCACGGCCCGGCTCGGGCATCCGGCTCTGCGGCGAGCTCGACGCCGAGGGTGTCGCTCGTGAATTGCGCTCTGCTGCGGTGTTTTGCACCGCCCCGCGCCCGACCTGGAAATGGACCGAGCAGCTGGGCCTGGCCTACCTCGAGGCACAGGCGAGCGGGCTGCCGGTGGTCACGACCCGCTGCGGGACCAACGACGAGGCGGTCATGCCGCCCAACCTGTTCGTCGACGACGACGCGGAGGCGTTGGCGGACGGACTCGTGCACTTCCTCGGTGACGACCGGCTGCGGGCGAGTGTCGGCGCGCGCAATCGGGCACGCATACTCGCCGATCACGATCTGGTGACGCAATGCGCCCGGATGGGCGAGGCGTTCGCGGCCGCCGAGGCGGCAGGCGGGCGATGAGCCGCCGGCCCGGGCCTCGCACCGTCGGCGCGGCCGTCGGGGTCGTCTGCGCGATGCTGGCGCTCGGGCCCGCGCTGCGCCCGGGCTATCTGCTGTTCTACGACATGGTCTTCGTGCCCCACCTGGGCATCACCGATCACACGCTCGGGGTCGACGGATCGGTGCCGCGCGCCGTGCCGGGCGACCTGGCCGTCGCCCTGCTGTCCGACCTGGCACCCGGATGGGTCGTCCAGAAGGTGCTGTTGGTGGCGGTGTTCGTCCTCGTCGGCGCCGGTGTCGGCGGCCTGTTGCGCAGCCGGGCGGCCGCCGCAGCGGCCGCCCTCGCGGCGTGCTGGAACCCGTATGTCGCCGAGCGCCTGGCCATCGGTCACTGGGCCTTCCTGCTCGGGTATGCCGTGCTGCCCTTCCTCGTGGCCGCTGCCGGCGCCTACCGTGAGGGACGCCCGCACGGACGCCTGAGACTGGGCGTCTGGCTGGTGCTGATGGCGGCGACCGGGTCGACCGGCGCGGTCCTCGGGCTCGTGGCGGTGCTGTGCATACTCCTCGTTCCGGGGCAGCGACACCGACCGCGCGTGGGGCAACTCGCCTGGGTCGTGGTCGTGTTCGTGCTCGCGAATGCCCCGTGGTGGTTCACCTATCTCACCCTCGCGCCGCATACCGGGGGAGACCCGGCCGGGGTGCAGGCCTTCATGTCGCGGGCCGATACGCCGTGGGGCCTCGTGCCGTCACTGGTCACGACGGGTGGCATCTGGAACGAGGGGGTGTGGTTCGCCGACCGCGCGTCCTGGGTGGTGTCGGGTGTCGCGCTGCTGATCACCCTCGTCGCCCTGATCGTCGCCGCGCGCACACGTGAATGGCGGCGCACGCCCGCCCTCGCCGGGCTGGCGGTCGCGGGGCTCTGCTGCCTGGTGGTGGCCGCGGCCAGTGCCCTGCCGGGCGGCCGGGCGATCGTCACCGCCATCGTCACCGACGTGCCCGGTGGCGGGCTGCTGCGCGACTCGCAGAAATTCGTGGCGGTATGGGCGCTGGTGGTCGCCGTCGCGGCCGGTCTGCTGATCGAGCGGCTGCGGGATGCCGCGACGACGGCCGGTGCCGGGCGGGTCGCGGCCGCCGCCGTGGCGGGCGTCGTGGCGCTGTGGCCGGTCGCCACACTGCCCGGGATGCTCTGGGGCGCGGGTGGCCGATGGGAGGCCGTGTCGTATCCCGCCGCATACCAGCGGATGGCGGACCGCATCGATCGACTGCCTGCCGGTGGACTGGCGGTCTTTCCGTGGACTCTCTATCGCAGCTATGCGTGGGACGGGCACCGTGTGCTCCTCGACCCGTGGCAGCGCCTGGTCGATCGGCC
>CAYPQR010000579.1:0-2218 GCA_964412865.1 uncultured Intrasporangiaceae bacterium | reverse complement strand
GCCGTTGGGCCGCCATCGATGCCGAGTTGGTGCTGGTCGAATCTGCCGCGACGCGCTCGTTCCCCGGGGCGGGTGATCAGCAGACAGCAGCGATATCGGACCGACAGGGTCTCGGGGCGACCGCCATCACTCGTCTCAATGAAGACAGACCGGAGGACGGCCGGTGATTCCGACCGCCTGCTCGAAGGCGTGGCCGACCTGCAGGACCGTCAGATCGGCGTGGTGCGGGCCGACGATCTGCAGGCCGACCGGCAGTCCGTCCGGTGTGAATCCCGCGGGCACGGACAGCGCCGGGCACCCGGTGGCCGAGATGAGGTATGCCGAGCGCATCCAATCGAGATAGGTCTCCTGCGGCACACCGGCCACCGTGGACGGGTATTCCAGTGTGGCGTCGAAGGGTACGACTTGGCTGACCGGCAGGATCAGGACGTCGTACTGCTCGAAGAACTGGCGCACGCGATGAAACAGGGCGGCGTGCAGTGTTTCCGCGCGACCGAGGTCGGCGACCGTCAGTTTGCGACCCTCGTCGATGTTCCACACGATGGCAGACTTCAGCTGGTCGGGGTGCTTGTCGCGCAGGAGGCCGAGTGAGCGGTCGAACAACCGGGCGCGAAGGGTGCGGAAGACCTCGTCGGCGCCGGTGAGGTCGGGGCAGGCCTCCTCCACCTCGCAGCCGAGCTCTTCGAATATGCCGATCTGCCGGGCCAATACGTCGGTCACGACGGAGTCGACGGCGATCGAGCCGCCCAGGTCGGGTGACCAGGCGACGCGCAGGCCACGTGGGTCTCGGTGCAGCGGCGGCGCGAAGAGCGCGCCGGGCTGCTCGATCGAGATCGGGGATCGCGGGTCGGGGCCGGCCTGCACCGACAGCAGCAGCGCGGCGTCCGCGACCGTCCGGCCCAGGGGCCCCTGCACGCTCAGCGTCGACCAGGGCGACGGGTCGGGCCAGCTCGGCACCCGTCCGGGTGAGGGGCGCAGGCCGACCACACCGCAGAATGACGCGGGGTTGCGCAGCGAACCGCCCATGTCGCTGCCGTCGGCGAGCGCCGTCATGCCGCACGCGAGCGCCGCAGCCGCCCCACCGCTCGATCCGCCGGCCGACCGGGACTGGTCCCACGGGTTCGAGGTCGTGCCGAAAACCGTGTTGAACGTGTGGGATCCGGCAGCGAACTCGGGAACGTTGGTCTTGCCGAGGGTGACGGCACCGGCGGCCTTCACCCTCTCGACGACCAGCTCGTCGCGCTTCGGCACATTGTCGGCGAACAGTGGTGATCCGTGGGTGGTGCGGATGCCGGCCGTCTCGTGAGTGTCCTTGAACGCAAACGGGATGCCGTGCAGCGGCCCGACGGGTGCACCGGCGGCAATACGGGCGTCGGCCTCGGCGGCAGACGCATACGCCTGCTCGGCCGTGAGCGTCACGATCGCATTGACTTTCGGGTTGACCCGCTCGATCTGCTCGAGGTGCGCGTCGAGGACCTCGCGCGCGGACACCTCTCTCGTGCGCAGCATTCGGGCCAGCTCGACCGCGTCGGTGAAACATAACTCGTTCATGTCGCCTCCGGAAGTCCCGCTATTCGCCGCGCAGCGTGCGCAGCCAGTCCTGAGCGCCGATGAACGCCTCGTCGCTGGCCGTCGGCTGGATCGACGCGTGACGGCCGTCGGCTCGCGGATAGGAGCCGAGGAAGCGGACGCCGGCCGCGACCCGGTGCAGCCCCATCAGGGCCTCCCCGACCCGCTCGTCGCGCACGTGGCCCTCGAAGTCGATCGAGAAGCAGTAGCTGCCCATCGCCGACTTGGTCGGCCGGGACTCCAGCCGGGTCATGTTGATGCCGTGTGCGGCGAGCTGCTCGAGCAGTTCGAGCAGACCTCCGGCGCGGTCCTCGTGCTGGAAGAGCGTGATGGTCGTCTTGTCGGCACCGGTGGGGTCCGGCATACGTCCGGGTCGGGCGACCAGCACGAATCGCGTGACGGCCGTGTGGTTGTCACCGATGTCCTCGGCGAGGATCTGCAGACCGTGGTTGTGAGCCGCCACCGGCGCGCAGACCGCCGCGTCGTATGCCGCGTCCCCGGCGAGTCCCTCGGCGGCACCCGCGGTCGAGAGGGTCTGCACATACGTCGCGTGCGGCAGGTGCGTGCTCATCCATCCGCGCACCTGCGCCCACGCGTGAGTATGGGTGCCGACGGCGGTGATCGCGTCACGGCTGGTGCCGGGTCGCCC
>CAYPQR010000578.1:0-2219 GCA_964412865.1 uncultured Intrasporangiaceae bacterium | reverse complement strand
TGGGCGGTTTCCCGGGGCGCACGTCGCCGACTCCGCCACCGGCCGACAACCACTGCACGGTCACGGTGCTGCGGTATGGCGCTCACAGCGGGCTGGTCAAGGTGCTGCAGCAGCGCCTGCACATCACCGCCGACGCGAACTTCGGCCCCGGCACCCTGTCGGCCGTCAAGCGCTTCCAGCGCTCTCACGGCCTCGCCGTCGACGGTGTGGTCGGCCCGGCGACGTGGAGCGCCCTCGGCGGGTTCCCGTGCGGCGAGGCGCCGAAGCCGCCGTCGGGTAATACGAGCAGCATCGTGGCGATCGCCAAGCAGTATCTCGGTGTGCCCTACGTGTGGGGCGGTGAGAGCCCCTCCGGGTTCGACTGCTCCGGCTTCACGATGTATGTCTACGCCAAGGCGGGCATGAGCATCCCGCGCACCGCGAGTGCGCAGCAGCGTGCCCTGACGCCCACGAGTCATCCGCAGCCGGGTGACCTCGTGTTCTTCGGCACACCGGCCTATCACGAGGGCATCTATCTCGGGAACGGCAAGATGATCGCGGCACCGCATCCGGGTGCTTCGGTGCGCATTCAGCAGATCTGGGACACCCCGAGCGGGTACGGCCACTTCGGCTGAATCCGCGGCCGGGCGCGACTGGGGAAGGTTTCGCGCGGCCGCGCACCTCGGCATACGCCGCACGGCTCCGTCCCGCCACCGGGGCGGAGCCGCGGCGTGCCCGGGTTCCGTCTCACATGGTGAGAAGCGCGAAAGAATCTTGACTCGGGCGTGTCGCTGTGGATGAAAAGCGCGCCGGAGTGCTATAAGACGCGGAATCGCGCGGAATCCGCCAGAGTGGCACAAAACCACAGTTTTCACACTAGTCACATCGATCACAAAGAGCCCTGTTCACCCCTGTATTCGCAGGTTTCCCAGGGGACTCAACTGCGGCATAGTCCAACCAGGTGTTGTGTGTCGGGGGACACTCGCTCACTGCTGTAGGCGTCGGCTGCGCCGGCTCAACCGTGAGGACCACAGGGAGGATTCAGCACATGTCGCAGGTGCCCCGTCATCTCAAGAAACGCCCAGGGATCGCCGGAACAGTCGTTCCCGCCGTGACCTCCAGACGCGCGATGGTGACCACCGGTGCCGTGGTGAGCCTCCCGGCCGCGGGCGGCATGGTCGCCTCCTCGCCGGCGTTCGCCGTCGGCGCGCCGCAGCAGGGTGTCGGCGTGCCGCAGCAGGGCGCGGGAGCCGAGGCGGTCGCCGGAGTGCAGACGCTGGCCACACCGAAGGCGTCGGTGCAGGCCGCGAGCTCGTCGAAGGTCGTCGTGCTGCACTACGGCTCACGCGGCAAATACGTGCGGATCCTGCAGCAGCGTCTCGGCGGCCTGGCGGTCGACGGCAGCTTCGGGCCCGCCACGCTGGCGAAGGTCAAGTCGTTCCAGCGTCATCACGGCCTGCGCGTCGACGGGTATGTCGGGCCCGCGACCTGGCGCGCCCTCGGCGGCTTCCCGCGCGGCGGGTCGTCCAAGCCGTCCTCCTGCTATGTGCACGTGCTGCGGTATGGCGCGACGGGCTCGCTCGTGCGCACCGCGCAGCGCCGGCTCGGGCACCTGACCGTCGACGGCAGCTTCGGGCCGGCAACGCTGCGCCGCGTCAAGAGTTTCCAGCGCTCGCACCACCTCTCGGTGGACGGCATCATCGGCCCGGCGACGTGGAACGCGCTCGGCGGCTACCCCTGCGGCAGCGGCGGTGGTGGCGGGTCGAACCCGCCCAGCGGACCCGGCGACCCCAGCGCCCACTATCGGCTTCCGTTCCCCTCCGGCGACACCTTCAAGATCACGCAGGGGCCGCACGGGAAATACAGCCACAACACGGCATACAACAAGACTGCGGTCGATGTCGGTATGCCGATCGGCACACCGGTGCTTGCCGCACGGTCGGGCACCGTGCAGTCGACCGGCTACACCAGCGCCGGCGGCGGCCGCTACGTGCTGATCAAGGACGCGTCGGGCCTGTGCCAGGTCTACTTCCACCTCAGCCGCTACCGGGTGGCCCCGGGTCAGCACGTCTCCCAGGGCCAGCGCGTCGCGTCGTCCGGCAACTCGGGCGACAGCACCGGGCCGCACCTGCACTTCGACCTGTTGCACTGCTCGACGTGGAAGAGCGCGAAGATCATGCCCACGGTCGCGCGCGGCACCTCCTATCCGACGGGCACCTACATCACCAGTCACAACTGAC
>CAYPQR010000577.1:0-2223 GCA_964412865.1 uncultured Intrasporangiaceae bacterium | reverse complement strand
TCTCCGACGGCGGCCACTTCATCGGCTGGGCCAACATGTATTGGCCGGTCGCCTCACCGGACCGGATGATCATGGTGGGCACGGCATACCAGGCGATCGGTCTCGGATTCCCCTCGGTCGCCGGCGCCGCCGCGGCGCAGCCCGACGCGACGATCGTGCTCACCTCCGGTGACGGTGGCGGCCTCATGGCGGTCGCCGACCTCGACACCGCAGTGCGGGTCGCGGGCGGCCGCGGCATGGCCGTCATCTGGAACGACGCCGCCTACGGCGCCGAGGTCAACCTCTACGGCCTGAAGGGCCTGGCTCGGGAGCCCATGCAGATCCAGCAGGCCAACTTCGCGGGTCTCGCCGACGCGGTCGGCGCCGAAGGTGTCGTCGTGACCAGCCTGGGCGACCTGGACCGGCTCGAGAAGTGGGCGGCCACCCCGGTCGACCAGCGCCGATTCCTGCTGCTCGACTGCCGCATCTCCCCCGACGTCATCGCGCCGTATCAACAGGAGATCATCAAGGTCAACTCCTGACGCGGCGGTGCCGCTGAGTGTTGACGGTTTGTTGCGCTATAACGCGACCGAGCGTCACCGTCGGTGTCGCCTCGGCCGAGTGGTGACGGTTTGTTGCGCTATAGCGTGCTGCCGGCGACGTCATGGCCGTAGGCCGCGCAGGAGGACGTCGAGGTAGCGCTCCGCCGTGTCGCCCTCGCCACCGCAACCCACGGCATACCGGATGCCGCACAGCAGCCGGCGCAGGTCGTCCGGCGTGATGTCGTCTCTGATGAGCCCGGCCGCTCTCGCCCGCTCGAGCACCTGCTGGGCCCGGCCGATCAGTTCGCGCCCCAGGGTGAGCGTCTCGTCGCAGCGGTATGCGGGCGCCGCGAGCACGGCGCTCAGCGTCGGGTCGTCGAGCTGGCCCTGCAACCCGGCCCGCAGGAGGGTGCGCAGCCCCCGCGCGGGATCCGGGTCCTCCGCTGCGACCGAGGCGGCGTCGATCAGCCGGCGATAGCTCTCGGCCGCAAGCGTTTCCAGCAGCACCTGGCGGTCCGGGAAGTGCCGGTATGCCGTGCCGACGCCGACGCCGGCGTCCTTGGCGACGGCGTTGAGCGGCAGGTCGAGATCACCGGCGGCGACCCGTCGGCGGGCGGCCGTCAGCATCCGCGCCCGCACACGGGCGGAGTCGGCACGCAACGTCATACTCAGAGGATAGTTCATCCGCTGCGTGCTACGCTCGGCACCGTAATCGGATAAATAATCCGCTAAGGAGACGAGATGGACCCTCTGCACTGGACCTTCGACGACATGCCCGACCAGACCGGTCGCACCGTGCTGATCACCGGCGCAACCAGCGGCCTCGGCCTGGTGTCCGCCACCGAGCTGGCGGCGCGGGGTGCCGACGTGATCATGGCCGTGCGCGACGCGGACAAGGCCGACCGCGTCCGCGCCGACCTGCCGGGACGGTTCGAGGTCCGCCCGATCGATCTGTCCGACCTCGACTCGGTGCGACGGTTCTCGGACCGCATGCACGCCGATGACCGGCAGATCGATGTGCTCCTCAACAACGCCGGCGCCGGAGCGCAACAGCGATCCCTGACGCCGCAGGGATACGAGCGCGTCTTCGCCACCAACCACCTCGGCCCGTTCGCGCTCACCGGCCTGCTGCTCGACCTCTTCCGCGACGATCAGGACCCCCGCGTGGTCACCGTCGGCTCCAACCTCTATCGGCGCGGCCGCCCCCGCACCGACTTCGACGACCTGAGCGCCGAGCGCTCGTTCTCACCCGGCGCCGCCTACATCACGTCCAAGACCGCCGACGTCATCTTCGCCGTGGAACTCGACCGTCGGCTGCGGCATGCCGGCAGCCCGGTCCGCAGCTTCGCGGCCCACCCCGGCATGGCCTCGACGCCGATGCACGACAGCGCAAAAGGCGTCCTGCAACGGACACTCCTCGCCCTCGGCAAGGCGCTGATGAGCCGGCCGATGGAGCAGGGCGCACTCCCGCTCGCGTTCGCGGCGACGAGCCCGGACGCGCCTACGGGATACTTCCTCGGCTTCTCGGCACGACGCGGCGATGCCCGCATCCACGCCGACGAACTCGTGGGGCCCGCCGCCGACCTCGCGCTGGCCGGTCACCTCTGGGCGCTCTCAGAACGGGCGACGGGCGTGCGGTATCTGGAGGCCGGTGCACCCGTCGGTTGACAGCGCTGGCTGGTCGAGTAGCGCGAGCGCCTCC
>CAYPQR010000576.1:0-2224 GCA_964412865.1 uncultured Intrasporangiaceae bacterium | reverse complement strand
CTGCCACGAAACTCCCCTGGCTGGTCGAGTAGCGCGACGCGAGGCGGTGCCCTGAGTAGGGCGAGGAACGAGCCCGTATCGAAGGGGACGAGCAAGCGCGTATCGAGACCTGCGAGCCAGCACTGCCAACCGGCTTGGCAACGCCCACTCCGAGGTCTCGCTCCCCCGCACGCTTCGCTCTATGCGGGAGGTGCCCCCATTGGCTCGCGCTGGGCGCTCGCCTACTCGACCAGCAAGACTGTCAAGGAAACTCGACCGGCGAAGAGTGAGTATGGCGGATCACCGGGGTGCCGGGCGCACCCACAGGGTCTCGATGGCCGCGTCATCGGGCATGGTGAGGGCCTGGCGGACCACGCTGGCCACCGACTCGGGCCTCAGATAACGCGATTCGTCGTATTCGCGGCCTTCGAAAGCGTTGAGCTCCTGCTGCATGTCGGTCGCGACACGGCCCGGGTGGATCGACGTGACGCGGATGCCGTCGGACCGCACCTCCTCGCGCAGGCAGTCGGCGAACGCGCGCACGGCGAACTTGCTCGCCGGATAGATGCCGCCCGGCCCGTGCGCGACCAAGCCGGACCCGGAGTTGATGACGACCACGGTGCCGCGACTCTGCCTCAGCTGTGGCAGCAGCAGCCTGGTCAGGTCGGCGACCGCGAACACGTTGAGCTCGAAGGCACGGCGCCAGTCGGCCCGCCTGATCTCGTCCAGCGACCCGCTGCCGAGCACGCCGGCGCTGTGCACGATGCCGTCGAGGTGGTCGACCGATGCGGCGGCACGCTCGGTCGCCTCCTCGTCCGCCAGGTCGGCGACGAACGGCTGCGCGGAACGCAATTCACGGCATACCCGCTCCACGTCGTCGTCCCTGCGCCCGCCGATCAGCAGATCGTGGTCGTTCGAGAGTTCTTCGGCGACGGCGCGGCCGATGCCGCGCGTCGCACCCGTCACCAGCACGGTAGGCATGCGCCCACCCTAATGGGCACCGCGCGGCACGCCGGCATGTGAGGTGGTCGGCTCTCCCGGTCGCCGCGGCAGCGTGCGTTCGGCCCTCACGAGGCCTGGGCCCGCTCCTCCCGGCTGCGGGCGCGCTTCAGCGCCGCCTGCCGCTGCGCCTCGCTGTCGCGCGCGATCTGAGCCGCCTTCTCCTCGTCGCGCGTGAGGTTGTCGCCCGTGTGGGGATCGAAGACGTGCATGTCGGCGGGGTCGAAATACAGCGGCGTGTCGTCACCCTCGAGCACCCGCGAACGCGCATCGAGGTTGACCACGACCTGGGTGCGCATCCCCTCGCCGTCCATCTCGCGGTCCAGCTCCTCGAGCTGCTCGTGCACGCGCGGATCCGTCTCGAACGGAATGTAGGCGTATTGCTCGTTGCCCAGCCATTCGATCTGGTCGACCACGGCATGGAAATGGGCCGCGCCGTCGGGCACGTCGCCCAGCGACGCGTCCTTGACGTATTCGGGTCGCAACCCGACGATGACGACCTCATGTCCGGCCACCTTCTCGGCCAGGTCCGCGCCGACCGGCACGTCGACGAACGGAAGCTTCAGAATGCTGCCGTCGACACGGGCCGGCAGGAAGTTCATCGGCGGCGACCCGATGAACCCGGCAACGAAGAGATTGACCGGCTGGTCGTAGAGCTCGCGGGGCGACGCACACTGCTGCAGCACCCCCTTGCGCAGCACGGCCACCCGGTCGCCCAATGTCATCGCCTCGGTCTGATCGTGCGTGACATAAACGGTTGTGACGCCGAGTCGCCTTTGCAGTCGGGCGATTTCGGTGCGCATCTGCCCGCGCAATTTCGCATCCAGGTTGGACAGCGGCTCGTCGAAGAGGAACGCCTCGGCATCACGTACGATGGCGCGGCCCATCGCGACCCGCTGACGCTGACCACCGGAGAGGTTGCCCGGCTTGCGCTCGAGGTGCTCGTCGAGCTCGAGCATCTCGCTCGCCTGCTCCACCTTCTCCTTGATGGTCGCCTCGTCGTAGCGTCCCTTGGCCAGCCGCAGCGGGAACGCAATGTTCTCGAACACGGTCAGGTGCGGATAGAGCGCGTAGTTCTGAAAGACCATCGCCAGGTTGCGGTCGCGCGGGGCGAGATCGTTCACCTGCTTGTCGCCGATCAGCAGGTCACCCGAGGTGATGTCCTCCAGCCCGACGATCATGCGCAGCAACGTCGACTTGCCGCAGCCCGACGGCCCGACGAGGATCATGAACTCCCCGTCGGCGA